>JBHIAD010000123.1:0-4978 GCA_046758405.1 Methylomirabilales bacterium (SeqCode) | reverse complement strand
TCACTCCCAGGATACCTGGGACCGAATGGCCCCACATGCCAAGGGGTGTCCCATCCTATTCACCCAATTCACCAAATTCCGCGAGCGGGGAACGACTCCGGTTCCCCTCTTGGAAGCAACGCAAGACCGGGACCTTACAGCGGATATCCCTTCCTTTCCCTTCACCCTTGACGGGACCGGACGCCCATGCGCAACGCGCTTCGGGCTTCCGCATCGTGCCCGGTGGGGAGACCAACGCGACGAAGGACTCCGAGTGCCGTCGCCCGCCTGGCTTCGGCCCCGCCTTTGCATAATCTCCTTCAGGGCGATGCGACGGCCCCTGGGGCAGTCCGGGAAAACAAGGAGTTAACTGGAGCGAAGGGAGACATCTCTCCAGTTCCTGAACCAAGAAGGGGCCGTGCCCGACAAAATTTGTCATCGCAGGAGGAACCATAGTGGAGATACGGTGCCCGGGGTGTGGGACGGACTTTGAGGTCCTTGACAGCATCATCGAGGGGAAAGAAATGGTGGAGTGCCCGATCTGCTTCGGCATGATCCTCTGTTCCGATTCCCGGACAGGGAAGAGGACCTGCGAGGGGGAGCGGAGGCACCACCATCAACCAGTTGAAGGAGCTGAATAAAGCTGGCATAGCTGTTGCAAAAACGGAGTCGGGCGAACCTATCTCACAGGACCTTCGCCCAAGAGGCTCCCCTGAGACCGGGACTCGGGGGGGCCTCTTCCATTTCCCTCCCCCTCCAAAGCGCACGTGGCTCTCACAAGGTCGACCTTTGACGCCGACCAGCTCTCCTGGTACACTTATATACCGCGTTGACGGGGCCGAGGATCTCCGGTATGCTCCGTGCGCTGTACGCGAGATCGCGCATCCTCGGAAGGCGGTGGAAGATCCCCTACCCGGCGTCCCTTGTGCCATACCAGACTGTGCGATGAAGACTACCGCTACCATCGCCAATAAGATCCTGGAGCTCAAACGGTCGCGCAATGCCGTGATCCTGGCCCACAACTATCAGGTGCCCGAGATCCAGGACCTGGCTGACTTCACCGGCGATTCCCTCGGCCTCTCTCAGGAGGCGGCCCGTACGGACGCGGAGGTCATCGTCTTCTGTGGCGTCCACTTCATGGCCGAGACCGCTGCGATCCTCTGTCCAGACAAAACCGTCCTGCTCCCCGACCTCGAAGCCGGTTGCTCACTCGCAGCCACCATCACCGCCGACGAGCTGAGACGGTGGAAGGCCGAGCATCCTGGAGCGGTCGTCGTCTCGTACGTCAACACCTCGGCCGAGGTCAAAGCCGAAAGCGACTACTGCTGTACCTCGGCGAACGCCCTGCAGATCGTGCAGGCGATCGATCCGGACCGGAAGATCCTCTTCCTGCCAGATCTCTACCTCGGTGACTACGTGGCGCGCGTCACTGGCCGGAAGAATATCCACGTTTGGCCCGGTGAGTGCCATGTCCACGCCGGGATCCGGCCCCAACACTTTCTCGACGCCCTCGAGGCGCATCCGGACGCGGAGGAAATCTTCATCCACCCCGAGTGCGGCTGCACCACGAACTGTATCGCCTTCGCCCACGACCGGCCGGAGCTTGCGGGGCGCGTGCACATCCTCTCCACCGGGGGAATGCTCACCCGGAGCAGAACTGCCTCGGCCAGGAAGTTCATCGTCGCCACCGAAACCGGTATCCTCCATCCCCTGCACAAGGGCAACCCGGAGAAGACCTTTATCCCCTTGAAGGAGGAGGCGGTTTGTCAATATATGAAGCTGATCACCCTTGAGAAGGTTTTACGGTCGTTTGAGGAGATGGTGTTTCAGGTGAAGGTGCCCGAAGGGGTGGCGCGTCGAGCCCGTACTGCGATTCAGCGGATGCTCAACCTGAGTGGAAGGCCAGGAGCCCGCGGGTCTAGAAAGTGAGGGAGGATCATGGGATCACGTCCAGTCCTGCGTCTCGTTCTTACTGCGTCCTTCATCCTTCTCGTCTGGGGGTGCACTGCAGAGACCTCGAGTAAGGGGTCCATCGGCGCTCCGACCAAAACGGTACAGCAGGCCAACGAGAAGTACCAAGGGTATGGAATCGGCGGAGGGGACTTCATCCCGAGGGAGATGCCGGCAGCAGCCAAACGGAACTTGGTGGAGGCCGATTCTCGGGCGGAGGGGCAGGCTGACTACCATCAGACTCTCCAGCGAGGCCGCCTCTAGGCTCCAGGCTACCGGCGCGCCCCTGCCCGGAGGCAAAAGGGCTGCGACCGCCGGTTGCGACTTGCAGTGAGATCCTACTGACCCACCGAGCGATCAGTGTCAAGGGGGGTGTGCCCACGGCAGCTCGGCGTAGGAAGGTCCGACCACGGATCGTGGCGGTGGCGACAGCGGTGCCCCCCAGCCGCTACACCCAGGATGAGGTGCTGGCGCTCTGCGGCTACCGGGACAAGCGGCGGCGCCAGTTCTTCAGCGAAAGCCAGATCCATCACCGGTACCTGTATCTCCCGCCCGACTTTTACCCGGATGAAACGATCGATGCCCTGAACGCCCGCTTCGAGCGGGCCAGCCTCGACATCGGCAGTCTTGCCATCGAGCGCTGCCTCACGGCCGCCGGCCTCCAGCCGACGGACATTGATTTTGTCGCGACCACCACCTGTACGGGGCGGCTCTGTCCGAGCCTGGACACCCGCTTTATCCGGGCCTTCAAGATGCGATCCGACATCCAACGGGTCCACGTGGGGGACACCGGTTGTGCCAGCGCCCTGGTGGCCATCCAACAGGCAGTCAATCACGTGCACGCCTTTCCGGGACACCGGGCCCTCGTCGCAGCGGTTGAGGTCTGTTCCGCGACCTATTTCTTAGATGAGGCACTCGATACGGCGGTGGCAAACGCCATCTTCTCAGATGGGGCTGGTGCCCTGGTGATCACCGACACCCTGGAAGGACTCGAGATCCTCGGGAGCCAGACGCTGCTGAGGTCCGAATACCTCGATTACATGGGCTTCACCTACCCAGGGGGCCGACCACGGATCCTCCTCTCCAAGGAGATCCGCCACCTTGCCGCCGAGATGCTCCAAGAGATGGTGGGACGACTGCTTCACAGCCACGGCCTGCGGCAAGAGCACATCCGCTTCTGGGTCCTGCACTCGGCCGGCCGCCGCGTGCTGGAGCGGGCCCAGGAACTCCTCGGACTCCATGACGACGATCTGGCTCCGGCCCGGACTATCCTCAAGAACTACGGGAATATATCCTCGGCGACCGTTCTCTTCGTGCTCGAGGAGACGCTGCGGTCAGGGCACCCCGCCCGGGGAGACCTCGGCGTGATGGCGGCCCTCGGTCCCGGATTCGCGGCAGAGGGGGTGCTGCTCCGGTGCTGATTCGCGAGTGGCTCACCTGGCCCAGGGTACCCAGCCTCACCGAGCGGCTCGACGGCCCGGGGGTCGATCAGGTCCACCTGAGGGAAGCACTCCGGGACCTCGCCCGGGTGAACCAGCTCTTTGGGGGGACGAGGCTCGCTCTCTCCTACCTCCGGCACCGGCTCCGGACGCTCCCCCGTCGACCGCTGCGCGTCCTCGACGTGGCCACCGGCGGGGCGGACATCCCGGCCGCGATGGCCCGTTGGTGCCGGCAGCAGGGGATCTCGATGATGTGCGCCGCCATCGACCACAGCGAATCGATCCTGACTGCGGCCCGTCACCGCACACGGGACTGTCCTGAGCTGCGATTCGCCGCCGCAGATGCCCTGCACCTCCCTTACGCAGACAGGACCTTTGATCTGGCCCTTGCCTCACTGGTGCTCCATCATCTGAGTTTCGATCAGGGCGTGCGACTGATCCGGGAGCTGGCCCGTGTCTCCGGGGGACACTTTGTCGTGAATGACCTGCTGCGCAGTCGAACGGCCTACGTCCTCACCTGGCTCGGGATGCGTCTGTTCTGCCGGAGTCGCATCGTGTGGTATGACGGGCCGGTCTCGATCCGCCGGGCCTACACCCGGCTCGAACTTGAGGCCCTGGTCCGAGCGACGGAACTCAGCGGGATCCGCATCCGTGCTCATCCCCTGTTCCGCGTTACCCTCGTCGGAGGGATCAATGGCGCCGCATAGACTCGCGGTGATCGTCATGGTGGGACAACTGCTCTGGCTCCCCTCAGGCACCGAGGCAGCCCCCGATCCGTGTTCCCTTCCCACCGGTGCGGAGAAGCGTCCCGCTGCCGGGGTGCTCCTCACCCTGCGCCCCGGCTCCGGCAAGGTGACCTTCCACGCCGACGCCCGGCTGCACGAGTTTACCGGGACGACCCGGGAGGTGTCCGGTTGGTTCCGCACAGATGACCTGCGAACCCCTACCGAGGCGACAGGCTGCGTCGGAGTCGAAGCAGCCTCCCTGGAGACGGGCATCGGCCTGCGGGACACGAAGATGCGAACAAATCACCTCGAGACCGACCGCTACCCAGACATCGTATATCGGGTGAATGCGATCGTCCGGGTGGGCGACCAACTGCTTCTGGCTGGGACGTTGACGCTTCACGGTGTCTCCCGATCAGTCCGGGTTCCAATCCAGATCACGCCACTCCCGGACGGGGCGCGGGTGAAGGGGGCCGTCACTCTGGATATCCGAGACTACGACATCCCCATACCCCGGTTCCTCTTCGTCCGGATGAAGCCGGAGGTGGTCGTCACCTTTGACACCCTCTGGCAACGGATCTCATGAGCCAACACGCCGCGGATGTGATCGTTGTGGGGGGCGGGCCCGCCGGGAGCGCGACGGCGGCGCTTCTGGCCGCTGCGGGCGTGGAGGTCCTTCTCGTCGACCGAGCGGTCTTCCCCCGCGACAAGCCCTGCGGGGCCTATCTCGCACCCGGGTGCATGAGCCTCTTTGCGGCCCTCGGCGCACGGGAATCCCTGGAGAGGCTCGGGCCTCTTACGCTCACCGGGGTGCGGCTCGTGGCACCGTCCGGCCGGCGCTGCTTCCTCCCCTTCGGCCAGACCCCGGCGTGGTCACTCCCACGC
>JBHIAD010000122.1:0-5043 GCA_046758405.1 Methylomirabilales bacterium (SeqCode) | reverse complement strand
GCCCCCAGGCCGAAGGGGAGCTTGAAGGTGGCTTGATCCCCGGGGCCATCCTGGCGCCCGATCGCCCCGGTCCCCGCCACCGTCTCCACCTGGCCGGTGGGGGTGAGGCGGCGGATGACGTGGTTCAGGGTATCGGCGATGTAGAGATTGCCGATGGCATCTCGGCTGAGCCCGGTGGGGAAGGCGAACTGGGCTTGCAGCGCCGGGCCCGCGGCGAAGCCCGCCACCCCGGTCCCGGCCAGAGCAGAGACGGTGCCATCCGGCGCCACCTGGCGCAGCCGATGGAAGACGGCATCGCTCACGAACACGGTGCCGGCGGGGGTGACGGCGATCCCGGTGAGGAGGCCGAAGGTGGCGGTAGCGGCCGGGCCATCGGTATTGCCGAATTGGCCGGTCCCGGCCAGGGTGGACACGGTGCCATCGGGAGCAATTTGGCGGATCCGGAAGTTACCGGTATCCGCGACGGAGATCGTCCCACTGTCATCCACCGCCACATCTCGGGGGAAGCGGAAGCGGGCGACATCGGGGGGCCCATCGGCGAAGCTGCAGCGCCACGGTTGGCCGATGGTGGTCACGGTGCCGTCGGGGGCGCGGAGCCGGATGACGCAGCGGCCGGTGTCGGCGACGATGCTCCGGCCGGTACTGTCCTGGGCCACTCCGGTGGGGAGGAGGAGGGTGACGGGGAGGGCAACCGTGCTGACGGTGCCATCGGGAGCGACCTGGCGCAGGGCGCTGTTGCCGGTATCGGCGACGACCCCGCCCCCATCCAGGGTCGCCGCCACATCGAAGGGGAGGCGGAACTGGGCGGTGGGACCCGGGCCGTCAGTCAAGCCGGGGGTCCCGGTGCCGGCGAGGGTGGAGACGGTGGTGCCGGGGATGGCCGGGGAGCCGGTGAGGACGGTGAAGCCTTTGAGCAGGGCCGCTCGCTCCCCATTGGTCTCCACCACCAGGGTCCGGGGGCCGAGGACGGTCGTCCCCTCAATGCGGAGGGTGGCGGTGAGATGGGTGGGGTCCTGGACGGTGACCGGGCCGAAGGTGCCGGGGGGCGCGCCGCCCACACTCACCCCGGGGCCGGCGAAGAGTTGAGTGCTCCCCTGGAGGAAGGCAGTATTGCTCCCCACCACGGTGACGGGGAGGGTCTCGCCTTGGCGGCCGGTGGCGGGAGTCACGCTGGTGAGGGCGGCATCCCGCCGCTCCAGGGTGAGGGTGAGGGTGCCGCCCCCGGGCCCGGTGAGCGTCACACGCAGGAGATTCCACCAGGTGAGGCTCACGGGGGTATCGATCACCGCCACGTGGGGGCCGAAGTCGCGCGCACTGACCATCTCCACGCCATTGAGGGTGATCGAACCGTGGGTCAGGCGGGCGGTGCCGTCGGCATTTCCGTTTTGGACATGGAGATAGGCGGGGCCCGGGGTGGCCCGGACGAGGGTGCTGAAGGATTGAGGCGTACTGGTGGTCAGGGTGAAGGTCCGGGGGCCGAAGAGGGTCTGGCTGCTGATGGCCTGGGCTGGCGGAAAGAGCCAGAGGCCGGCGAGGAGGAGACCCAGGAACAGGAGGAGGACCAGAGGGACCACCCGCCCGGCATGCCCACCATGCATCGGAGGTCTCCCGCGCAGCGAAGGTCTCGGCCGATCCGGCCCGGGCACACGGGGCCGGGAAAGCGAAGTGTTGCTTCTCTATCAGCCCCGTGGGAGAGTGTCAAGGAGTTTCTTGGGGGGCCGGGAGAGACTCAATCCGTAGCGCATACGGAACCAAAGGGGATGGATGGAGCCAAGTCCAGATATGCCGCATCATGGGCATTGTGGGTCACTCGTAGGCCTCTTTGCGGTGACGAACGTGTGTAACGTCTATGAGTTGCTCTCTATCATCAATCCGATAGATCACCCGATAATCCCCCACTCTGATACGCCAAAGGTCTCGGGTACCGCGGAGCTTCTTGACACCTACCGGTCGGGGGTGGGTTGCAAGGGTATCGATCACTTTGATCAGCCGTAGCTGGAGCACCCGCTGCAAGTTCCGAAGATCACGTTCAGTTGAGCGGGCGAGGACAATGCGGTATTCAGCCACGCCGTTTCCGCTTCGGCCGTAGCCGCCGCTTCACATCCTCCCAGGCCATACGGGGCTCATCCTTGCGGCTCTCGGCAACCATCGCGTCGTAAAGGTCTTCCCAGACTCGGCGATGCCGCCGCAGGTCAATAAGCACCCCAGTCTTGTTCCCTTCCGCATCAGAGACGAACTGAACGCCCTTCACGCCCATCAAGCTCCCTCTTGATGTCACTACCTACCATCCTGCCCGCTTCCCTCGCGCTGGAGCGAAGCGGTCCGCATAGCACATCCCCGGATTATCTCGCCAAGCAAAAATACCGCAGGTGACGGCCTTCTCCAAGAGAAAAACGGCAGCTACAGGGTGCCGGGGAGGGAGGGTTGGTCGCCGCGCCCTTCCACCGTGTCCAGTTTGGCCTCGAAGCGGGCCAGCGCCCCCGCGGCCTCGTCAAACCGATTCTTGGCATCGGTGAGGTGCCTGCCGGCCAGGTCGAAGCGCTCCCGGAACTTCTTCAAATCTCCCTGGAGGCGCCCGAGGAGTTCCATGATCTCGCGGGCGTTCTGCTCGATCCGCAGCCCCTTCAGCCCCATGAGGATGGTCTGGAGGTAGACGTAAAAGCTGCTGGGGGAAACCGGGATCACCCGCTGCTCGTAGGCGTAAGCCCGGACGGAATCCTCCATGTCGTCCTTGACCATCACCTCGTAGTAGACGTGTTCCGCCGGGATGTACATCAGGGCGAAGTCGAGCGTCCCCTCGTCGGGCAGGATGTACTTCTTCGCAACCTCATTCACGCGATTTTGCACATCCTTGAGAAAGACCTTTCGGGCTGTTCGGCGCCGCTCCTCCTCTCCGCCCTCGGCAGCCTCCAGCATCCGCCGAAAGTTCTCCAGGGGGAACTTGGCGTCCACCGGGACCAGACGGTTCCCCAATCGAATCACGGCATCCACCCGCTCCCCGCTTCGGAAGGCGTACTGCAGCTCGAAGGTATCCGCCGGGAGGATCTGGCTCAAGAGCTGCTCCAACAGGGTCTCGCCGAAGCCGCCGCGGAGCTGGGGGGGCTTGAGGATCTGCTGCAGGCCGGCGATGTCCTGGCCCACCTCCAGCATGCGCCGGGTCGCCTCGTCCAGCTTCCCTAAACTTCCATGGACCTCCCCCACGACGGAGGTCGCTCGATCCAGCCGCTCCCCGATGGATTGATGCGCCTGCTGGATCAACAGGGCACTCTCCTGCAACCGCTGGCCGAGTTGGTTGGTGAGCTGGGCGAGCTGCTGCCCCACCTGGGTTGAGAATTGCGTGAGCTGCTGCTGTAGGATCAGGAGGGCCGGATCGGACTCTCGCCGGCCCTCCTGCAACGTCTTGATCCGTTGCCAGAGGACTGCGAGACCGGCACCGACGAGGAACCCGATGGCAACCAGCAGATACAGCCCAAGGGAGGAACTCTCCATCCAGATGCTCCAGTCCGGTGCGTGCGACCCCGTCGCACTGTGGCGATCCTGGGTCATCGGCGGAGCGGTGTCAAGGCGAAACTCGGCGACGAGCGGTGCCCGCCCGGCGCACCCCTCAGTTCAGGTAATCGCGAAGCTGGCGCGCCCGGGCAACGGTGAGGAGCTTGCGGCGAACCTTGGCCTCGATCTGGCGGACCCGTTCTCGGGAGAGCCGGTACTTGCGGCCGACCGCCTCCAGGGTCATCGGCTCGCCCCCCCGGAGTCCATACCGGAGCTCGATGATCTCGCGCTCACGCGGGCTTAAGCTGTCGAGCATCCGCCCGACCTCCTCCAGGAGGGATTTCTGAATGAGCGCGGTATCGGCCGCAGGTATCTGGTCGCCCTGGAGCGGATGCAGTTCCACCCGGTCCCCGAGCTCGCTCATCTCCTCCAACGATCGCTCGCTCGCCGTGCTCATCAGGAGCCGTTCGACCTCTTCCGGGTTCAGCTCCAGCACATTGCCCAGCTCTTCCTCGGTGGGCTTGACACCGCTCGCTTCCTCGATCACGTCCCGCATCTCCCGGATCTGTCCCGCCAGACGGAGCTTCCGGAGCGGCAGGCGCATCACGCCGCTGCTGCGCGCGAGTCCCTCAAGGATCGCCTGCCGAATCCACCACACCGCGTAGGTGATGAACTTCACGTCGTGCTCTGGCGAGAAGCGTCGGGCCGCCTCGACCAGGCCCAGGTTGCCCTCATTGATCAGGTCCGAAAGGGACAGGCCCAACCCTCGATACCCCATGGCGACCTTCACCACAAACCGCAGGTTGGCCTCGACGAGCCGGCGTAACGCCCCTTCATCGCCCTGGGCAATCTCTCGGGCGAGGCGGTGCTCCTCGGTCTTGGAGAGGGTGCGAATCCGGAGGATCCGCTTGAGATAGGCCGCCAGACCGGTGTCGCTGATCTCTTCGTAAAACGGGGGAAACCGTCGCGCCATGATGTCGCCTCAGTACCCTCCACGCGCCTCCCTGCATGAAAAAAGTGACGCTAGCACGATCGCCAAAGGGGAGTCAATCAGTCCCCGGGGCATGAACCGTTACACTCTGGTCGTCGGCGGTCCCGGAGTGGCCATCGGCCCCAGCGGTAATCAGGCGATACCCTGCACCCCGGCGTTCATACCCGAGCGCGCGCCCCCAGGGATCGAACAGGAATTCGGGGGAGAGACCACCGGCTCCAGCGAGGCGGGCAAGTTCGTCCGGATAGGCACCTGAAGCAAGGCGGTAGAGGTCGAGGGCCTGTGCGATGGTCTGCACCTGAGTCTGGAAGGCGACCCGCCCCACCGTGGGGGCCGTCGCTGCTGCGGGCCGCACGAGGTTGACCGGTGCCTGCGCGTAGAGCTGCACGTGCATGAGGAGAGTACCGAATACCAGAACCACGAGGCCTGCCGGCACGATCCAGGCGGGGAACCATACCAGCCGCAGCGCCACCCGCCGCCTCGCTGGGGCCTCGACCCGCACGGGAGCTTCATCGAACACCGCTTCCAGGAAACCTCGCCCGATCAATTCGGCGAGGGACTTG
>JBHIAD010000121.1:0-5236 GCA_046758405.1 Methylomirabilales bacterium (SeqCode) | reverse complement strand
GGGGCGCGGAAGGGCTTGTGGCAGGATCCGCAGGCCTTGATGACCGCGCGGAACTGATTAAATGTCGCCTTGGCGTCTTTGGTTGCCGCCACTTCCTCGAGCGCAGCCGCGGCTTGCTCCATCGCCTTGGCCGCCGCCACGAAGGTCTTCCATTGCTGCCAGATCTCGGGCTTGGCGCGGGAATCGGGTGAGGTAGAGCCTTCGGGGAAGAGGGTGGGGATCTTCCTCCCGTTGTCGGCGAGGCGCTGGGCGGCCACCGCCACCGCTTGCAAGTCCTGGCCCTGGAGGCCCTCCTTGATGGCCTTCAGCAGTTTGCCATTCTCCTTCATCAGGGCGATCCGTTGTTGGATGATCCCCGCGTGATCCGCCGCGCTGGCGGCAACCCCGAGACGGATCTCTCCTCCCGTGAGCAAGACCGTACTGACGATCATGAAACTGGCAAGGCTCTGTGTTCGCATCGTCACCTTCCGCTGGGGCTTCCCGGTCGCGATCAGTGCCCGGCGCTTCCTATCGGGGTACTCGCTCCCGAATCGGTCTCACCGTCTTCAGAAATTGGGCGATGGCCAGGGCATCCGCCTGGCTCAGATCCTTCAGGCCCGGGCCACCCTCTTTGCCGAAGATCACGTCCGCCATCAATCCTTCCACCGTGTCGCCATTCGGCTTGAGCCCGGATCGCAGGAAATCGGCGATCTCGGTCACGGTCCAATTTCCGATGCCCGCCTCAGGATGCGGGGTGATGTTGGGAATACGGGCCCCATCCGGGCTCACCGGACCCGCGGGGGACCCAGCCAGAAAGCGATCGCGGTCGGGCGCTCCGGTGAAGCGTCCCCGGGGGGTGTGGCACTCCCCGCAGGTGGTAATATGGCGGACGAGATACTCACCTCGGGCGATCCCGGACGCCGGCGGCCGCTCCGGTGCCACCACAGTCGGGACGTAAAGCCAGTTCCAGAGGCCAAGCGTCTTCCGCAGGAATGGGATACGCAGGGCAGGCTTGCGGTTGGGCTGATGCACTGGATCGACCGATCGCAGGAAGGCCAGCAGGGCACGCATATCTTCCTCTGCCATACCGGCATAGGCCGGGTAGGGCATCACCGGGAGCAATCGCTTGCCGCTGGGACGCACACCGTGGCGGATCGCCGCGATGATCTCCGCGTCACTCCAGGTCCCGATCCCGGTCTCGCGGTCCGGCGTGATGTTGGTGGAGTAGACCGTGCCGAAGAAGCCTGTGTGTTCGCGCCCGCCAGCTAGGGGTTCCCCCCCCTTGATCGTATGGCAGCCCAGGCACCCACCCGCCGCCCCGAAGAGGTACCTGCCCCGCTCGACCAGGCTCGGCGATGAGGCGGCGAGATTGGGGTCGGCCAACAGGAGCCCCGCGATCCCCACGGAGAGGAGCACGGTGCGCATCATGCTTGCTGACTGGCGGAAGGGCCCGCCTGTTCCCTCATAGGATCTCCCCCGTACCAACCGGACCGATTTTACCCCCGTGGAACGGGGCTTCGCGGGGCGTCTCCCCCACCGACGTGATATGCCGCGTGGCGAGGACGGGTGAGCGGCTGATGATCAGGCGGCCAGTCTTCTGCAAGGTGGGTGCAGCGCATCACCGACCAGATCCGCGGGATTGCCGCATGGCGTCCTCCAGGAAGGTTGCGAGGACGCAGGTGGACGGGGCCCCGAGGCGGGATGGGGCCTGGGGCTCGGGGACCCCCTCATCAGAGTGACCAATTTACCACGGTGATGGTGAGGCCTGCGGCGAAGGGGATCCGGACGTTATCGTCGACGGGAAAGGGCACGAGTTCTGCCAGCGTTGCAGCCACAGCCCCAGCGAGCGCGGGACCGGGGCGGAGGAGGCTCCACCCGATCAGGGAGGCGCTGACCAGAAAGGCGAGGGTCCCGGCCAGGGTCTTTTTTCCGATGAGGCGCGGTCCACCGACCGCCTTCCCGGTGGCGAAGGCGGCCGTGTCCCCGATGGCCAGCATCAGCAGTGCCGCGCAGGCGACGGGCCGTTCGAAGAGGGCGATCGTGCCCCAGATGGCAATCAGGGAATAAAAAGCCCCCGTCAGTCGCCCCTCCTCCCCGGGGCGCATACCCCACCCGAAGGCATGTCGGAAGCGGGCATTGAGGGAAGCGGACCGGAGGCGAAAAAGATCTGCCAGGACGAAGGGGAATCCCGCAATCCCCACGGCGGTGAGAACCGTTGCCCGAGGCAGGTCGAGGAGGAGATAGACAAGGGGGATCAGGCCACTGGCGAGGTGGGTGCCCTTCCGGCAGAGCTCCTGGTGAAGCATAGACACCGGCGATGATCTCCCACTCAAAGGTACTGGCCGTACCAGATCTTCTCGATGACCTCTTTCGTCTTCCGATATTCCTCGATCACGAGTCGGCGAGTGAAGCGGCCGGGTGGGGGTCGAGATCCACCTTCCCTTTTCGCTCACCGAGTCGCTTCACAAGGCTGCTGAGCAGGTCTTCGAAACGGCGGACCTGGAGGACAGTACCACGTTTAGCCGGCAGGGAAGCATGCATAGATCACCCCTATCATACGGAAATGCCAGAGTCAATCGGTTCCCCCGACGGAGCACCTGATTCCCCATCCAGCCAGCCCGTACCCGTGGCGAGGCCCGGTGAAGGCACGGAGTGTTGCTGGTTACGCCCGTTGTCAATCCGAGAAGATGCGGAGGACGAGGCCGGGATGGATGAGGCTTCCCCTGATGCGGTTCCAGCGCTTGAGGTCGCTGGTCTTGACGTCAAAGGCCCGGGCGATTTGCCAGAGGGTATCCCCCGGACGGACTCTGTACACGATGGCCTTGGCCCTGCCGCTCTTGCGCGGACTGCTCCCCCTCTTGGCGAGGACCAGGACCCGGACCGGGACGAGCAGGCTCGTTCCGGTCTTGAGGTAGTGGGGGTTACGCAGGTTGTTCATCCGGACCAGGGTCCGCACGGTCGTTCGGTACCGCCGGGCGATGGCGGAGAGGGTCTCACCCCGCCGGACCCGGTGGGGCTGCCAGGTGATCTGGCGGGTCCTGGATGCTTTGGCCAGAGCGGTTTTGATCCGCGCTCCACGGCCGTAGGGGACTTTGATGGTGTACCGCCTGTTGGGGGGAGTGATCAGACGTCTGAGTTCTGGGTTCAGGTCTCGGATCTCGGCAGTGGAAGTGCGCGCCGCCTTCGCCACCAGACGGAGGTCTGTCGACTGCGGGACGGTCACGTGGTTGACTATAACGGGGTTGATGGTCGGGGGCGAGAAACCGTACCGCTCGAGGTCTTTGGCAATGATGGTCATGGCCATGAAAGCCGGGACGAAGAGCCTTGTCTCTCGAGGAAGTTTGAGCCGCCAGAAGTCGTGGGTCTTCCGCCGAGCGATCGCCCGCAGGACCCTTCCCTCGCCGGCATTGTACCCCGCGATGGCCAGGGGCCACGAATCAAAGAGTTCGTAGAGGTCCTTCAGGTACCGGGCCGCGGCCCGGGTTGCCTTCTCAGGATCCCGGCGTTCATCGATCCACCGGTTAATCCGGAGACCGTACCGACGCCCGGTAGACCGAATGAACTGCCAGATCCCTACCGCTCGAGCCCGGGAGTAGGCCCGAACCTTAAAGCCGCTCTCGATGTAGGCGAGGTTGACCAGGTCCAGGGGAAGGCCCTCTTCTTCGAAGATCTGCCGCATCATCCCGAGATACCGGCCGGAGCGCTCCAGGGCCTCTTGGGTCACTTCCCGCTTCGTGGTGGTCAGGAGCTCGATGTAGGCTTCGACCTGGTCGTTCCTCTCGATGGGGACGTCGTAGACCACCTTGGGCTCGGCGCGACGGGTCGGCCGGGGGGGGAACAGACGCGGGCGCGCCAGCTCGAGGACCTCAAGGTCCTCTGGACTGACCAGCGAGGGCTGGACCGAGTCCTCGGGCTGGGGGCCCTCCTCGGGACCGCCTTCCTGCCCATTGGGGAGATTCAGAAGGGTGAGGAGCGCAGCGATCTCCAGCCGGAGCGCCTCCCGGCGCAGGGCCCCCGGGAGGACCGCCTCGGCTATCGGGTCCGTATCCAGCAGGCGCAGGGCCTGCTGCAGGAGGATGATTGCCTCGGCAGGGCGTGAGGTCACCACCTGTTCCCTGGCCCGCTCCAGGAGTCGCTCCGCCTCCCAGAGCTGAGCCTCCAGCTCGCTGGCGCTCCGGAACCGGACGGCCACCGGTGCGCTGGGACGGGGCAGCGCGGTTGCCAACAGGGGTGTGGCGGGTCGGGGGAGGGAGGGGTTTTGCGCCTGGATGGGTGGCCGCATGGGGCGTGATGGCGGCCTGGGCGATTGAGCCTGCTTCTGAGGGGGTGGAGAGAGGGTGCAGCCGGTCCCGAGGATCAAGCCCGCAAAGACGATTCTTACGAGCCCCTGTGGTCGCTTCATTCTCCTCCCCTTCTGTCGCGCTGTATCCCGGCCTGGCCGGTCAATGTGTAAGCTCCACGCCTGCCGGTGCTCCACAGGGACGGTTGGGCCGCCTTATAGCGTTTCCGTCTCCGTTTGTCAAGGGCGCTGGGGCCAACGCGCGCGGCCCTGACCTTCCGGAGGTCCCAGCAAAAACTGGGCTGTTCGGGGTGCAACACCTGTGCCAGGTAGAGCCAAAAGGGGGGGTGCGGTCACGCTCTGGCGGCTGGACGGGTTTCTGTGGCGACCCACTCGAGGTAGCCCGGCAGTCCGGCCGTGATCGGGAGCGCGATGATCTCAGGAAGGCTGTACGGATGGATGGCCTTGACCCGTGACTCGAGGGCTGAGTAACGATCTCGGGTTGTCTTGACGATCAGGAGCGCTTCGGCCTCCTCCGAAACTTTCCCCTCCCAGCGAAAGACCGAACGCACTCCAGAGACGATGTTGACACATGCCGCCAGATGCTCTTCGACCAGGGTGCGGCCAATCCGCCCTCCCTCTGTGCCCTCGGGGACGGTGATCAGGACCACCATGGTGTCTGCCGCAGTCGGTTCCATCAGGGAACTCCTTACTTGCCCGTGCAGACCGGATGGTCCTCGGGGGCTCTAGGCCGGCAACTCGGCCACTTCGACAGACATCCGCTGCCGGTGTCCATCCCGGATGATATGGAGGTCCAGGCGGGTTCCGACCGGTGTATCCGTGATCAGGCGATGCACGTCCTGGGGGTCATGGATACTCGTGTCGCCCACCCGCATGATGACATCCCCAGCCCTGATCCCGGCCTTGGCGGCGGGGCCCTCCGGGGTGACATGGGTGATCAAGGCCCCGCCGCGACCG
>JBHIAD010000120.1:0-5241 GCA_046758405.1 Methylomirabilales bacterium (SeqCode) | reverse complement strand
GGAGGCCCGTCGAGGCGAGGAGGCCCGAGCGCGGGAGGGCGCCCCGGCGCATGCCCCTGGTATGGCCTGCTTGATCACTCCAAATCATGGGGCTCCATTTAGAGCCTCTGGAGTGATCTGATGGCGTACCGGCTCGGGATCGACGTTGGGGGCACCTTCACGGACGTCGCCCTCCTGCATGAGGAATCTGGCTTCCTCGTGGTAGGAAAGGTGCCCTCGACTCCTCAGGACCCCTCGGAAGGGATCCTGAACGGGATTAGCCGTGTGCTTGCCGACGCCGGCGTCTCTCCCAGCCAGGTCGGCTACCTGGCCCACGGGACCACGGTTGCCACCAACACGTTGCTGCAACGCAAGGGGGCGAAGACCGGGCTGGTCACCACTCGTGGCTTCCGAGACCTCCTGGAGATCGCCCGTCAGCGGCGGCCTTCTCTCTACGACCTGCACGTCCCGAAGCCCGCTCCCCTTGTCCCCCGGCCCCTCCGCAAGGAGGTCGCCGAGCGGGTGATGGCCGACGGCACGGTTCGGCTTCCGCTGGATCGCGCCGAGGTCGACGATGCCATCCGAGCGCTGGCAGGGGAGGGGATCGAGGCGCTGGCGATCTGCTTTCTCTACTCCTATCTCCACCTCGACCACGAGCGCCAGGTCTTGGAGCGAGCCAGGCGACTCCTCCCCAGGGTCTACTGCTCGGCCTCCCACGAGGTGCTCCCGGAGTTCAGAGAGTACGAGCGCCTCAGCACCACGGTGAGCAATGCCTACCTCGGGCCGACGATGGCAGGCTACATCCGTGCCTTCCGCCGCCGGGTCGGAGAGCTGGGGTTTCCCTCCGCCCCTTACATCAACCAGTCCAACGGCGGGACCATCGGGATCGACGAGGCGGCGCGAAGCCCGGTCAAGACGCTTCTGTCCGGCCCGAGCGCAGGAGTGGCGGGAGCCGCATGGCTGGCGGTCAAGGTTGGGGTTCCTTCCGTCGTCACCTTCGACATGGGGGGGACCAGCACCGATGTCTCATTCGTGCGAGACGGCGTTCCCACCCTGGCCTTCGAGCGCGAGGTCGCCGGGATCCCGATTCGCATTCCGGCGCTGGACATCCACACCATTGGGGCCGGGGGCGGCAGCATCGCCTGGCGGGATTCCGGCGGGGCCCTGATGGTCGGACCGCAGAGTGCCGGTGCTGACCCCGGCCCCGCTTGCTACGGTCGCGGCGGGATGGCGCCGACGGTGACCGACGCCAACCTCCTGCTGGGCCGACTGAATCCCATGGGGCTTTTGGGGGGACAGATGCCTCTCGATCTGGCGAAGGCCGGGAGTGCGGTGACCGGGCTGGGCGTGGCGCTGGGACTTTCCCCCGAAGAAACGGCGCGGGGCATTCTGAGGGTTGTCAACGCGAACATGGCCCGCGCACTCAGGGTCGTTACGGTCCAGCGCGGGGTCGACCCGACTCGCCTGACGCTCCTTCCCTTCGGCGGTGCCGGGCCGCTGCATGCCGGGGCCTTGGCGCGTGAGCTCGGGATTCCCACGATCTTGGTGCCTCCCGGGCCCGGCATTCTCTGCGCGCTGGGCCTCCTGGTCGAGGAGCACCGGGCCGACTCGGTCCGAACCTGGGTCGGCAAGCTCGACACCCGGATCCTCGACCCCGTAGACCGAGGGTTTGACGAGTTGGAGGGGACTGCCACCGACTGGCTCGACCGGGAAGGTGTGCCTCCGGAGCATCGTCAGCTCTCCCGCTGGCTCGATCTGCGCTACGAGGGCCAGAACTACGAGCTGCTCGTGCCGGTCCCAGACGAGGTCTGGGCCAGGGGTTCGGTGGAACCTCTGCGCCGGCGGTTTCTCCAGGCTCACGAGGAGACTTACGGCTTCGCGGCCGAGGACGAACCGATCCAGGTCGTGAATCTGCGCTTGGTCGCGCGCGGCCTTCCCGACCCCCCAGAGCTCCCACGCGAGAAGCCGGGCGGACCCGATTCCTCGGCCGCCCTGATCGGCAGGCGCAGGGTGGACTTTGCCGAGGTCGGCGGTCTCCTCGACACGGCCGTCTACGATCGCGCCCGGCTTGCCGCCGGAAACCGGCTTTCCGGACCAGCGGTAATCGAACAGTTTGACAGCACCACCCTTCTCTATCCCGGCCAGGAGGCCATGGTGGACGAGCTCGGCTTTCTCCTCATCAGAGAGGTCTGAGGATGGATCGCATCACGCTGGAGGTGATCGGCTCGGCCCTGCTCTCCATCGCGGAGGAGATGGGGACGGCGCTCATCAAGTCCTCCTATTCGAGCAACATCAAGGAGCGCTGGGATTGCTCGACCGCCATCTTCGACCGGGACGGGCAGGTGATCGCCCAGGCCGAGCACATCCCCATGCACCTTGGCTCTTTGCTGGGCGTCGTCCAGGAGCTGCTCCGACGGTATCCGGTCGATCGCCTCGCTGCCGGCGATGTCTTCGCGGCCAACGATCCCTATGCGGGTGGGGGCACTCATCTCCCGGACATCACCCTGGTCTCGCCGGTGTTCGTGGAGGGAGAGCTCTTCGGCTTCGTCGCCAACATCGCCCACCACGCCGACCGCACCGGTGAGCGGATCCGGACGATCTACGATGAGGGGCTGCGTATCACGCCCATCAGGGTCGTCGAGAGCGGCGTCGTCCGCGAGGACGTCATGGAACTCCTGCTGGCCAACTTCGCTCTGCCCGAGCAGCGACTGGGAGACTTCAGGGCGCAGATTGCGGCCAACCGACTCGGGGAGCGCCGGCTCCAGGAGCTCTGTCTCCGGTACGGTCTGGCGACGGTACGGGCCGCGTGCGACGAGTGCCTGGCCTACGGCGAGAGGAAGATCAGGGTGGCCATCGCCGAGCTTCCCCCTGGGGTCTACCGGTTCACGGACTACCTGGATGGCGACGGGGTGAGAGAAGGACGGATCCCAGTCTCGGTCGCGATTGCCGTGGAGAGCGATCGGATTCACCTGGACTTCGCCGGCAGCGGTCCTCAGGTTTCTGGCGACGTCAACGTGGTTCGTCTGGCACTCCTGGCCACCGTCTACTATGCCCTGAAAGCGATCCTGGACCCGACGATCCCGGCCAACGGAGGGTTTTACCGAGCCATCGACGTGGCCGCGCCGGAAGGAAGTATCGTCAACGCGCTGCCGCCGGCTCCTGTGGGCTGGCGGACCCAGACCTGCCAGCGGATCGCCGACGTGATCTTCGGCGCGCTGGCTCCGGTCCTGCCCGAACAGGTGCCGGCTGCGGGCAACGGCGCCAATAGCGCCTGGGTGTTCTCGGGGGTAGATCCCGGGACAGGTCGCTACTACATCTACCTAGAGACCATCGGGGGCGGCGCTGGCGCCACCGCTCGTGCTGATGGGCTCGACGCCGTGCAGGTCCACATCACGAACACCTCCAACCTTCCCGTGGAGTGCCTGGAGATGGAGTACCCGCTCCTCGTCGAGGAGTACGCCCTCGTCGATGGAAGCGGCGGGTCGGGCACATTCCGTGGGGGGCTCGGCATCCGGCGGACCATCCAGGTCCTGGACCATGAGGCGCAGTTGCTCGGGACCCTCGAACGGGCCGAGATCCCCCCGTGGGGGCTTCAAGGAGGCGGGCCGGGCGGGTGTGGTGGGCTGGTGCTCAACCCGGGCACTCCGGCCGAGCAGCGTCTGGCCTCGAAGGTCTGGGGCTACTCGCTCAAGCCTGGCGACCGGGTCTCCATCATCACTCCGGGGGCTGGAGGCTACGGGCTACCTTCAGAGCGGCAGCCGGCGCTGAGCCTTCCCTCGCCAGATCGTTCTTGACAAGCTTCTCCGCCCTCGCTAGGCTCGTGGGGCTACCGTGGGCTACATTCGGGACATTCGACAGCAAGGAGGAAGCCAAGATGAGTAAAAAGCTATTCGTGATCGCTCTCGTCTCAGTCGCGCTGATCTTCTCAGGGGTCGTGTCCGCTGTTGCCGAAACCATGACCTGGAAGGTCGTGGGCCTGAGCCGCCCCACGCCCCAGTTCAAGCCGTGGGAATGGTTCGCAGCGGAGCTGGAGAAGCGGACCAAGGGGCAGATAAAGGTGAATCTGGTGAGTCTGCCCGAGTTGGGGCTGACCGGCTTTGAGCTGGTGAGGGTAATCAAGGCGGGCCTGGTCGACGTCGGGGACGTCCTGCCCACCTACGTCGCCGGGGACGTGCCCATGATCGAGGGAGTCGACCTGGTGGGGCTCTTCCCCGATTTTGACACCTCGGTGAAGGCCCACGAGTCCTTCATGCCGGTGTTGAGCAAGTATCTGGCAAAGGTCTCCGGTGGGGTGGTCATCGGGGTCTACTACTGGCCTCATCAGGTCCTGTGGAGCCGCAAGGAGGTCCGGACCCTGGACGATCTGAAGGGAATGAAGATTCGTGTCTATGGCACCGCGCAGACACAGTTCCTGAAAGCGCTCGGCGCCGTGCCCGTGTCCATTGCCTTTGCCGAGGTGTACACCGCCCTGGAGAGGGGGACAGTGGATGGGGGCATTACGGGAACCTATTCCGGGTACGCCTTGAAGTGGTACGAGGTCAGCAAGTACCAGATTGAGATGAACCTGGGCCCGGTGATCGGAACGCTGACCGTGAGCAAGAAGACCTGGGACAAGCTCACACCGGAGCTCAAGGCGACGCTCAAGCAGCTCGGAAAAGAGTTCACCGTGAGGGGAACGGAGGTCGGCCGGCGGACCTCTCAGGAAGGGATCGACGAGTCTGCAAAGAAGGGGATCAAGTATGTCAATCTGGGCCCGAAGTTCCTCGCGGGCACTCGCAAGGCCGTCATCAGCGCGGTGATCCCAGGATGGGTGAAGCGGGCGGGGCCGGAGGCCAAGCCGGTGTTCAACAAGTACATCGCACCATATGCCGGATACAAGATCCCGTAGATGCGGGTGAACCCCACTCAGGGGCTCGAGACCCACGAGCGGTCTTCGGCCGCGCGTGTTCTAGCAACGGTCAGCCAGGTCATCCGGGTGGCGGATGGCCTGGCGACGGGCATGGCTTATCTCAGCGGAGCAGTCTTCCTGCTGATCTCCGCCTACATCACGATCGACGTCGTTGGGCGCAAGTTCTTTGGCATCACCACAGGGGTTTCGGATGAAATCGGCGGGTACGCCCTGGCCTTCGGTGGTGTCTGGGCCCTGGCGTACACCCTCAGGACCGGCGGCCACGTCCGCATCGATGTCCTTCTGCCCTATTTCCCGCGCAGGACGAGATGGGTGCTCAACTATGCGGCCATGATCGTGATGGGCTTCTTCGC
>JBHIAD010000119.1:0-5306 GCA_046758405.1 Methylomirabilales bacterium (SeqCode) | reverse complement strand
GAGGGTGGACTCCGGGGACACCGCAACGAGATTCGGTACGCCCTCGGCATGTAAAATCCTGCTTGGAGAGCGTACAGGATGGCCTGGATGCGGGTCGAATTGGCGGAGGGACGGGCAGGCGTCTGGCGGCCGGGCGCTGCTCCGGTTCATACCACTTGATCTCTATGGCATCTTGGTGATGATCCGGTTCATTTCCTCTGCTGAAAAGGCTCGGAGCGTTTGGGTGCGCACGTTGCCGAGGGCGCCAAGGCTCATGATCACGGCCGTGGCGGTCTCATCATCGGGAGCGTCCACAATAAGCACCACGTCGTAGGTCCCCATCGTCCAGTAGATTTCTTTGACCGTCACGCCTCCCTTCTTCGCCATCGCCTTGAACGCCTCGGCCCTTTTCGCCGTTTCTTTTACATTGCGGATGCCCTGGTCAGTGAATTCAAGCAGACTGATAAATGTGGCCATGGCCGTCCTCCTCATTCATCATTCATCCTCTCTTCCCCTCACCGAGCGCACCGGGGATGAAGACAGAGACAAAGTGACGCTGCTCCTCACTCTCGAGGGCCGACGGATGGTAGATCCGGCGCGTCACCGCCACCGGGTCGGCTTCACCGACGGCCTTCAGCAGGCAGGCCAGCACCGTTCCGGTTCGCCCCAGGCCTCCGTAGCAGTGCACGTAGACTCGCTCACCTCGCACGAGACACCCTAGCAGTTTGCTGAGGAATGCTGCGAAGGCCTGGGGGTCTTCGGGGACACCGAAATCCGGGATAGGAAAACGGAGGACCGCGAGCCCCACCGCCCGGTACGCGCCGAGGAGCTCCCGCGGCAGTTGCCCATCTTCGAGGAGGCACGCGACCGCGCTCACACCGGCTTCCTTGATCACCTGGGTTGACTCCTCATAGGGCCATGACGGAATCGGCCCGGCAAAGAGCTGACCCGCTTGGGGGAGCCTCGGATCCGTGATGCGTCTCATCAGCCTATCTCTTGGCACCACTGGCCGAGGGGTGTCAAGGAATTTCCTCCATCTTCCTTCCCCGGTCGCGAGACCACCCAGCACCGTTGAGCCAGCTTGCGATGATGGAGATTCCGTGCAAGGATACACCGCGTGAGGTCCAGATCGTGAAGACCGGCGTCGCCCACCTACCGCTCCACACCGGCAAGGCCCCTGCCTGGCTCTTTCAGCGGATGCGGGAGCTCGGCCGGGAGATCGTCCTGGCTGTCCTGACCGACTCCGGCCCTGCCGAGCTCCTCCGGCGCCTCGCCGATCCCTACTGGTTTCAGGCCTTCGGGTGCGCCCTCGGCTTCGACTGGCATTCGAGCGGTCTCACCACCACCGTCTGCGGTGCCCTCAAGGAGGGGCTCAATCCCTTGGCCAAAGTCACCGGTCTGGCTCTCGCCGGGGGGAAGGGGGCCGCCTCCCGCAAAGCCCCCGCCGAAATCGAGCGGGTCAGCACCACACTCCATCTCGACCCGGCTCCCTTGACCTATGCCAGCCGGATGGCCGCGAAGGTGGACAATGCGGCGCTCCAGGACGGCTATCAGCTCTACCATCACGTCTTCGTTCTGACCCGAGAGGGCCGCGGGGCGGTGATCCAGCAGGGAATGAACCCGACCCATGGCTATGCGCGCTGGTATCACTGGCTGGGGGAGCGGGTGCAGGACTTCGTCTGTGAGCCGGAGTCGGCGATCTGCTGCAACCGGCAGGAGACCACTGTGCTCAACCTGGTGGCGACCGAGAGCGCCGGGGCCCGGACGGCTTCGACCCTGCTGGCCCGGGAGCGGCCGGATCAGCTGCTCCGGGAAGTGGAGAAGCTCACCACCCTGACGTTGCCCGCCCGCCACCAGGTGGCCCTCGCCGACGTGAATGTGAAGCGGCTCGGGTCCGTGCTCCTCAGGACCTACGAGACGCAAGTGGAGAGCTTTGAGGCCCTGCTCGGGCTTCCGGGCATCGGCCCGAAGACCCTCCGGGCCCTGGCCCTCCTGTCGGAGCTGATCCACGGCGCGGCACCGTCCTTTCAGGACCCGGCCCGGTACAGCTTCGCCCACGGTGGCAAAGACGGGCATCCCTATCCGGTGAACCGAGGGCTGTACGACACCTCCATCCAGTTCCTGCGCCAGGCGCTCCGGGCCGCCCGGATCGGGCATACGGAGAAACTACACGCCCTCCGCCGCCTCGACCGCGCCTTCCCGTCCTGATCCAGCCCGATGCGGACCCGTGCCGCAGGAAGGGGACCGAGAGCTCGACGCGAGGAAGAAAGAATGAACAGGCGCCAGCTGCTCAAGATACTTAGTCTCGTGGTCTTCGTCATGAACCTTTCGGCCACTGCCGAAAGCGAGGGGACCGAGCGAGTGACCGTTCAGGCGGCGGATGGGGCGCTGCTCGTCGGCGACCTTCACCTCCCCCGGCCGGAGCCGCGAAAGAAGATCCCCCTGGTGGTCCTCCTGCACATGCTCTTCCGGCAACGGGGGGATTGGCAGGCCTTCATTCCGAAGCTCGCCGCAAAAGGGAGCGCCGTCCTGGCCATGGACCTCCGGGGCCACGGCGAGAGCATCGAGAAGGGCCGCACGCGGCTCGACTGGCGGCAGTTCTCCCCAGCGGACTATGCCCGGATGCCCCAGGACCTGCTCGACACCCTGGATGCCCTCTCGGCGTATCGGGACCGGATCGACCTAGAGCGGGTGGCGGTGATCGGCGCGAGCATCGGCTGTAACATCGCCCTGGTGGCCGCGACGGCGCGGCCGGCGATCCGGGCCCTTGTGCTCTTGTCTCCGGGTGTGGATTACCGGGGGATCAGGACGGAGGAGGCGATGCGGCAGTATGGCCCGCGGCCCATCCTCCTGGTGGCGAGCGAGGGCGACGCGTACTCTGCCGAGTCCACGCGGACCCTGCATGCCCTGGCGGCGGGGCCGAAGGAGATCACGATCTACGACGGTCGAGCGCACGGGACGCACATCCTGGATCGCCGCCCTGACGCAGCCGCCCTCCTCCTTGGCTGGCTCGATCGGGTCTTCCTTCAGGGACCATCGGGGGTGGGGACGATCACCGGAAGCCGGTAAAGAGCCACCTTTTGGGATTCCAGTAATGGATAAGCCTGTGGGTAAACGCCACCTGGCCGAGCTTCGTCGCGAGCTCCTTCAGTTCGGTACGGACCCGTTCGATTTCTTTATCCCGCGACGCCTCGAGACCGCCGTCCGCAATGAAGTGCTGGATCTTGTCCAGCTCCCCCGCATCCAGCCAGACACCGTGGGATCGGCATGCGTCAATGATCACTCCGGAGATGCGGGCGAAGTTCTTTCGATTCATCACCTTCCCACATCGCACACAGGGAATGTATTGGGGGAGATCTTGGAGGGAGCCTCTGACATACTCCTTCCTGTCACGGTGAGAACGGTACACGGTCCGCTTGCGCGTGGCGCGGTGAAATTCGGGCTTGTCCAGCCAGAGGCCTTGACAGCGCGGGCAGAGGTCGTACTCCTCCTGGTCGTCTGGGGTACGGTGGATCTCGAGGGGCACGGCACATCGGGGGCAGACCGCCTTCCGCCGCACCACGGGATCTTGGATGGTCCCGGCGCAGAAGGGGCAGATCCGCGACCTGATGTTGATGCGCTTTCCGCAATGTTCACATTTCCGGGTCTGCACGCTCGTACTCATGCCCCATGATGTGCTGCAATGATTGTGCCGCGGTGTAGCCCATTTGCGCCAGCCGCTGCCGCTCCCTTTGGATCAGACGGACAGCCAGCAGGGAGGCGGCTCAGCCTCGCATCCTCCTGCCACCAGTCAAGGGGAGGGGACGGCTCCAGGCGGTGGGGCAAGAGCTCCCTACCGGTAGGGAAACAGCGTGCCGGGATCGATCTTCCCGGTGATGTCCCCCAGCGGGATGGCCCCGAAATGGCGGCTGTCCTCGCTCTCCATGCGGTTATCGCCAAGGACGAAGTAGGTGTCCCGTCCCAGGGCCAGGGGCCCAAGGTCCCCGTCGGTCGCGCCCACTGCGTACGGTTCGGTCAGCCGACGCCCGTTGATGGACACGGCGCCGGATCGGACGAGCACCGTCTCTTCGGGCAGTCCGATCACGCGTTTAACATACTCCCGGGAGGGATCGCCGGGCCTCCGGAAGACGACGATGTCCCCCCGCCTCGGGGGGGCAAAGCGGTAGGTGTAGCGGTTCACCCAATAATAGCTGCCTTCGGAGAGCGTCGGGTGCATGCTCCGGTTAACGATCACCCCCATGCTCGCGACATATCCCGTGAAGGCGAAATAGACCACGATCGACCAGAAGAGGATGAAGGCCAGCCGGTAGGCTCGCCGCCGCTCCGTCCGGACATAGCGCCAGCTCCACAAAGCCCGTCTGTTCCGGTGAGCCGTCTCCGCCATTACTCCTCTTTGCCCGTCTCAAACCACGGGCGAGGTATCCGTTACGTTATGGCAATCTCCGTGCCAGCCTGCAGCTTCTATCCAGCCTGCTCCCGCGGCCGGTGCCCGCCCGTCGTGGGGTGAAGCGACTATCAGCTGGTGCGGCACTAGGCGACGATTTCAGCCCGGAGGCCCCGCTCGTCCATCTGGGGATCGGGAGGAAGACGGAGGGCATCGCCGCCCAGGATCCTGCGTGCGCTCCACAGACACGCGTAGGCGTCCAGGATATCAGGCAGGGCGCCCGGCACGGTGGAAAGATTGCGGTGGAGATCAGGGAAGTGAGGGGCGAGCAAACCAAGCCGCTCGCTCCGGCCTTCTTTCGTCGCCTTCCTCCCCGCGATCGGTCTCCTCCCACTCCTCAGGGCAAAGCTTACCTCGGGGTGCCCTTCGAGAACCCGGCACTGCAGGTCAGGAGTCATGAGCGCGTCCACCTCCCGGATCTTGGGCAGGATGCCCATGACCTGCTTGGGACAGCGTTGCCCCTCGATCGCGAACCGGATCCGGCAGGCCTCCTCCCAGTCACGCGCCTTCAGCATTGCCCGAAGGGGAGCGGGGAAGACACTGCTCGCCCGCAGGCGTCCGAGAAGCCGCCGGGCCTGTACGTCGCAAAGCCGGGGACCGCGAGGCAAGAGCCCGATCGGCACGTCTACAACAATCACCGAGAGTTCTTCGCGAGCGAGAAGATCAGCGAAGGACCGGAAGGCTTCGACCAGGGTGGTGCCGTCTCCCCGGTCGATCGCGGCGACCCAGCCGCGCCGGTACCCATCCACCCCCGCAATCACCAGTGCATCCCCACACAGAGTGGCAAAGGCCGATGGCCCCCCAGAGGGACCAAAAATGGGCGCTGTCCTGCTCTGTCGAAAACCCCCCTCCATGTGCTATGATCCCGTCGACGTTGGTCCGG
>JBHIAD010000118.1:0-5361 GCA_046758405.1 Methylomirabilales bacterium (SeqCode) | reverse complement strand
TCCGGGACCAAGGCGGAGGCCGAACGGGCGATCCATCGCATGCTCCTGGAGGCCTTCGGCCGGCGCGGAATGGAGCTTGTGGAGACCCGCGTCCGGGCGGTTGAACATCGGGTGGAGCAGGTTGGGGCGGTCGTGGCCGCGGTCCTCCTCTGGTACTAGCCCTTGCTGACGGTTGACCGACGACCGTGGACCGGGTGAGCGGTTCACTGTTCACAGTTCATGGTTCACGGCAGAAGTCGGTCTTCGATCTGTGAACGGTCAACTGTGAACCGTGAACGAGGCCACAGGGCTGGACGGGTGATTGACCGATGGAGTTCTGGTTCACCGAAAGGCAGACGGAACACCTGGGGCTGAGCTTTCGTGTCCGCGCAAGCCTCTGGCGTGAGCGTACCTGTTTTCAGGACCTTGCCATCCTCGACACCTTCCAGTACGGTCGGATGCTCGTGCTGGACGGGGCCGTGCAAACGACCGAAGCGGATGAGTTCGTCTACCATGAGATGATTACTCATGTCCCCCTCCTGAGTCATCCGGGTCCGGAGCGGGTCCTCGTGGTGGGAGGGGGGGATGGCGGGGTGGTCCGTGAGGTCCTCAAACACCCGACGGTGGAGCGGGTGCGGGTGGCCGAGATCGACGAGCGGGTGGTCGAGGTTGCGAAACACTTCCTGCCCGGGATGAGCGCCTCCCTCACCGATCCTCGGGTCGAGGTCTGGATCGGGGACGGGGTCGCGATCGTCGAAGAGGCCAGGGGCGAGTATGACGTCATCCTGGTCGACTCGACCGACCCGGTGGGTCCGGCGGTCAAGCTCTTTGAGGTTTCCTTTTATCGCGCGATTGAGCGCGCCCTCAGGCCCGGTGGGCTCTTCACGGCCCAGTGTAAGTCCCCCTTTCTGGACCTTCCCTTCATCCAGAGGATGGTCGGCCTCCTACGGGGGATTTTCCCCGTCACGCGCGTCTATACCGCTCCGGTTCAAACGTACCCGAGCGGCCTCTGGTGTTTCCTGGTCGGGTCGAAGGGGCCGGACCCGCTCCTGGCCGAGGAGAGGCGGGTGGAGCCTCTCCCGACCCGCTACTACACCTCGGCGATCCACCGGGCCGCCTTTGTCCTGCCGCGGGAGGTTCAGGAGGCCATCGAGCGCACATGAGTCGGACGGACCCCCAGCGGAGTGTAACGCTTGTCGGCTTCCCCCTTGATCTCACCCCATGCTACCGCCGGGGCGTGAAGCTCGGTCCGGACAAGATCCGGTGGGCCGGTGAGGCGATCGAGGACTACAGTCTCCTCCTCGGCCGCGATGTGCGAGAGGTCCCTGTCACCGACCGGGGCAACCTGGACCTCCCCCCTGGAGATCTTCAGGCTTCCCTCAAGTTGATCGAGGAGCGCGCCACCGAGATCCTCGCGGTAGGTACGCCCCTGGTGGCCCTGGGAGGAGAACACTTGGTCACCCTCCCCCTCTTACGGGCCGCTCACCAGCGCTATCCCGACCTGGTGGTGCTCCACCTCGACGCCCATGCCGATCTCGCCGACGCCTTCGTCGGCCAGCGCCACACCCACGGGACGGTGATGCGGCGGGCGACGGAGTTCTTGGGACGCCAGCGCATAGTCCAGGTGGGGATCCGGTCGGCGGACCGGGAGGAGGCCGAGTACGCCCGGGAGTGGGTGCACCAGTTCCCGGGGGGGCCGGGCAACGCGAACCAGGTCCGCGGGCTTCTCGAAGGTCGGCCCGTGTACGTGACCCTGGACCTCGATCTCCTCGATCCGGCCCACGCCCCCGGCGTGAGCACCCCCGAGCCCGGGGGCTGGACCGTCCGGGAACTCCTGGACTTCCTCGCGGTCCTCCGCGGTCTCGATGTCGTGGCGATGGACCTGGTCGAGCTCTGTCCCCCCTACGACCCCGGCGACGTGACCGCGATTGTCGCCGCCAAGCTCCTGCGCGACTCCCTCCTCCTCTTTTTCAGCGAGCGCCCGGCCAGGCCCCTTCCCTGACACCGAACTCGTACCCAAGGCCTCTATTCCCTTTGGCTGGCGCTTCGTCGAGGTGCCGGATCATTGTCAAGATATAAAAGCCCGACCCCAATCCCACCGACCCCAATCCCACCAATCCCAGAGTGCATGTTGCTGCTCTTTGGCACATCACGCTGCGGAGGGCTCAGCCCCTTCACGGATCGCCCTCTTGTATGGCTCTTCCTTGTCGGCCTGATCGCTTCGCGGTAGAGTAGTCAATGGATGTGGGTGTGCGCCGGAGGGGTGCGGGTGTCGGATACCTTCCGAAGACCCTCAGGCAATCGATGCTTGGAGGCAATGTGGTGTTGAGATCCGATGAGCCGCTCCTGGTCCTGATTAAAGGGGGGAACGATGTGGCCTCGGCTGTGGCCCTGGCGCTGTTCGCCGAGGGGTACCGGGTCATCGTCCTGGAGGGGGCATCCCCCCGGACCGTCCGCCGGCACATGGCCTTCGCCAGTGCCATCTTCGAAGGGGGCATCACTATTCAAGGGGTTGGTGGGGTGCGCGTGGAGGATCCTGCCTCAGCGCGGGATCTTGCCGGTGGGGGTCAGGTGATTCCGGTGTTGGTCGCCGATCTTTCCGAGGCGCTCGATCGCCTGCGACCGACGATCGTCGTCGATGCCCGGATGAACAAGCAGGGGCGCTCCGACACCCGAAAGGCCGAGGCCCCGCTGGTCATCGGCCTCGGTCCCGGCTTCACCGCGCCCCATGATGTGCATCTCGTGATCGAGACGAATCGGGGGCCACACCTCGGGGCGGCGATCCGTGAGGGAGCGGCGGAACCCTATACCGGCATCCCCATCGACATCGAGGGCGTGGGTCGGGAACGATACACCTACGCCCCGGTCGCGGGCGCCTTCCGCACCCAACTCGACATCGGTGACTCGGTGCGGGCGGGCGAGATCGTTGGCCATGTTGGTGAGATCCCCCTGACCGCCGAGGTCAGCGGGATCGTCCGCGGGATCGTCAAGGATGGCCTCAGCGTGGCGAAGGGCCAAAAGCTCGTGGACCTCGATCCCCGGGGCCGACCGGAGTCGGCCGTAACCTTCTCCGACCGGGCCATTGGAATCGCCAACGGGGTCATCCGAGCAATCGCAGTCTGGCGAGGACAGGACGGGGGCTGATTCAGCCTCCTGCTGCGCGTCGCCTGCGCTTCGCGGCCCTCGGTTTCAACCGGGCCGGCTGAGCGGGCTCACCATAACAGCTCCGTATCACCCACCCCTCGAGTCTCAGGCGCGTTGCCACCGTCCCGAGGATGTGACAGAGGCTCCAGAACGTACGCTCCTGGGCCGACGGCAGGGTGTGGGGCTGGCCCCCGCCGGGCCTTTCCTGGTTGAGGGTTCGGAGGCGCTGCAAGGCCCGGGCGTAGGTGGTGGTCAAGAGCCGCAGATGCTCGGCGAGGAGGGTGGTGTCGTCGAAGACCTCCAAATCCTCGCGAAGGGTCAGTCGCAGAGACTGCCGGTAGGTGAGCGCGGGGGTGGGTCCGGAGACCACCCGGTGGGCCTCTTCGAGGACAGGCAGGTTATTCGGGGTGAGCGGGTCGTGCTGCAGAAACCACTCGAGGAGCCCGTCGAGGCTCGCCGGGCCTGCGTACGTTGGGGGAGGAGAGGCGAAGGTGTAGTTCAGAAAGTTCGCCGGCTGGCCACGGGAGGCGGGGGCCGAGGCGACCGGGGCCTGGCGTCCTTCGGGCTCCGGTGATGGCGCAACCTCTTCGCTTGAACCCCGAGGGCCCGCCGCCTGCTTGGGGAGCTGCGCCGCACCTTCTGTGCCGGGCAGAGGCCCGGGCCGCTCCACCCCACCCTCAGCGGGCACAATCAGGGAATCCTTGTCGCCTGGGTGGAGATTTCGCAGAATGTAAATGTCTTGGGGGATCCGCCCTCCCTGGAGGCTCTCGTGCAGTGCGGCCATCCCCTCGGGCCTCAGGACCATGTAGCAGTGGCCACAGAAGGGACTCCCAGCCTGTAGGGGCTCCGAGCATCCAGGGCAGCGCTTTGAAGCGACCCCGCCGAGGCGAGCCTTCAACCATCCGCCGACGGTCCGCAAAAGTCGAGGCATCCTGGCCTCCAGGAAGATTCCTAACTGTCTGACCTCAGTACTCGGTAGGGACCTTCACCCGATGCTCTGCCTCGTTGTAGATGTAGACTCCATCCGCTTCCTCATCGCGTGTCTTCTTATGGGAGCCGTCACAATAGGGCTTGTTCTTGGACAGCCCACACCCACAGATCCAAATCGGCTTTCCGCCCTCCACTTCGATCTTATAAGGCTCGCCCCTCTCATGCTTCACCAGTCGCGCCATGCTCCGCTCCTTTGATTGAGTTGGCTCGGATTCTCCCACCCTTCCCCAGATATTTCAAGTCGTTAGAAGGCGACGATTCTTTCAAGAAAGCTTGAAATATGTTTCCAAGATTCTTCTGGTGCACGCTGAACCACTAGATGAGGAGCATCTATCGCCGCCACGGCTACGTCGGGCTTCGTTTGTCGTATGTTTTCGAGTGCATTTCTCGGGATCAGCCGGTCCCGGACTCCTTGGAGGTAGAGCACAGGTACATTGCAAGTTCGGAGCTGTTCTGAGACATCAACGCATAGTACCTGTCTGAGTCGAAAACTGAGCACCTCTGGTTTGACGATTCCATGAATCTTGCGGATTGCTTGAATCAGTTTCAGGTCAGCATCTTTGCCGATCAAAAGGTATCGGAGTAAGAATTCTGGTGGTCTCGCCGAGAATATTATGCTCCAGGGCAGAAATCGGAACAACGAAGATCGCGGGGCTTGGACAAAACTTGCAACTAAAACAACTCCGAGCAAACCCGAAGGACGCTGAGCTGCCACCAAAATAGCTAACGGACCAGAAAAAGACTCTCCAAGCACGACAAACCGTCCCTCGCCAGGCAATTGGGAAGAGATTAGCGCTGCTAGTTCCTTGTAATCTTGAGGTCTGTCGCCAGGATAACGGATCACTTGCGGTGTCAACTGCGGCGGACATTTTTCGACAAAGTCTTCGAGAAGTCGACCGGTGCCATCGAGCCCTGGGAGAAGTACAAGAACAATACGAGAGTCTTGGCTCACTTTATTTTCTGTCACCGTCTAACATCTACGGCAAGCGGCGTAGAAAAAATAAATCTGTCCCAATTACCCACTGTATATCTGGGGACAGTATACTTCATTTCAAGCGATCCTGGCCACGGCTCTGCGCTCTGCCACCCTGCCCACCAACTGCCAATTGCTGTGTCCTGTCCCTGACAATCTCTCCCCAGTGTCAAGTGTCAATTGATGTATACTGTCCCTAGAGATCACACATAAGCCAGCCTGAAGTTGACAGAGGACCACCTATTGGATACTCTGCGCCCCAAGATCATGATCCA
>JBHIAD010000117.1:0-5437 GCA_046758405.1 Methylomirabilales bacterium (SeqCode) | reverse complement strand
AACCGGAGAAAGGCCTCGCCGACGGGTGAGCGGGTTCGGTGCTTGTGAGTGACGATGTAGAAGTCCCGGACGAGCTTGAGCCCGACGACGGAGACGCTCGCGAGCGTCCCCCGCTCGACGTCCTCCGCGATGGCCCTTCGCGAGATGAAGGAGATGCCGATCCCCGTCTTGATCGCCTGACGGACCGCCTCCGTGCTGCCGAGCTCTGCCACCACCTTGAGCGAGGCCGGGGCGAGTCCGTGGCGTGCGAGGGCCTCCTCGGTGACCTTCCGCGATCCAGAGGCCAGCTCCCGCAGCACGAAGGGTTCCGTGGCCAGCTCCCGCAATCGCACCGCCGTTCGCCCGCTAAAGCGGTGTCCGGGTGGGAGGGCGAGGACCATCTCGTCCGCGATGAACTTCGTGTAGACGAGCTGCCCATCCTCGAACCGCGCCCCCACGGTCCCGATCTCGTAATGCCCCTCCACCACACCCCGCAGGATCTCTCGCGACCCGGCAATCGCGAGGGTCAAGGTGACATCCGGGTACCGCTCCTTGAACCGGGCCAGCAGGCCCGGGAGGACGTACTCACCGGGGATGTTGCTCCCCCCCACGACGAGCGTGCCCCGGAGGGATCCCTTGTACTGATCGAGGGCCTGGATCGCCTGTCCTCGGAGGGCCAGGATCTGCTTGGCGTACCTATAGAGCAGAGTCCCGGCCTTGGTCGGCGTGACCACCTTGCCGAGGCGGTCCAGCAAGCGAAGCCCCACCTCCTCCTCGAGCGCCTTGATGTGGCCGCTCACCGTGGGTTGAGTCAGGGCAACGGCCTCGGCCGCCCGGGAGAAGCTCTTGAGCTCCACAATGCGACAGAATACCTCGAGGGCATGCACGTCCACGGCTCAGCGCCCTTTCGAGGTCGCCAGCAGGTCCCGATAGAACGTCTCGTAGGCCGAGACTTCCTGATCCGTGGAGAACTCCCGCTCGATCTTTGCCTGGGCGGCCTTCCCCAGCCGCCGGCGAAGACCCCGGTCGGTGAGGAGCCGTTCTGCCTGGCGCGCAAAGTGGTCCTCGGAGGTGAACAGGAGTCCGTCCACCTCGTCCATGACCACCGACCGATTCCCCTCGATATCCGAGGCCAGGACCGCCCGGCCCCGACTCATCGCCTCCAGCAGGGCGTTGGACATCCCCCCCTCGGAGAGGGAGGAGTTTACGACGACATCGACCTGCCTGAGCATGGTGCAGATCTCCTCGTGGGAAGCCTCGCCGAGATACCGGGCCCAGGGCCGGCCCCGGATCCCCTCCAGGAGGCGCGCCCCTTCCGCTTCCTCCAGGATCGGTCCAACGAAGAGGACACGGAGGTGTGGGTAGCGGTGGTGGAGCCGGGCAAGGGGTTCAAGGCAGAAGGCCAGGTTCTTGACCCGCCGAACCCCCGCAGGGAGGAAGAAGATCACCTCGGCGGGGCCAAATCCCCACCGGACCCGAAAGTCGATCGGCTGCTCCTCGCACTGCACCGTCTGCCGGATGACCCGGATCTTCTCTGCGATGGGGGGGAGCTCGCGGACCAACTTCTCGCGGATGATATCGTGAAAGGTCACGATACCGTGAGCGGCGTTGAGTGCAGCCATCACGACCGGACGACGATCCGGGTCAAAGAGGTCATGGTTGACATCGGTCCCCGTGATCGTGATCAGGCCAGGGACCCCGACTTTCCTCCCCTCTATTGCAAGCAGCCGGCCGGCTGCGTAGGCGTGGAACCCGTGGAGGAGGTCCGGCTGAAAGCTCTGGGCCTGCCGGCGTACCGCTTTGAGGGAGGGGTCGCCTTCCAGCGAGAGCACAGCCACATCGTGGCCACGACCCTTGAGCCCTGAAGCGATTCGCTCGACCGTGATCGAATTCCCTCGGACCGATGGATACGAGGAAGGAGTCACCATCACGATCCGCATTGGGTCACTCCACGTCTTCGTGGCGCTGACCGTCACCGTCCGGCACACTGGCCGCAGCCTCTGAACGTTCCTACCGCTGCTTCATGAGATCCCGGAAGAATTCCTTGATCTTCCGCTGCTGATCGTCTCGAAGGGCACGGTCAATCTTCTCCTCAATCCGCCGCTCCAGTGTCACCCTACTAGGGATGACGCGGGGCCTGGCTACGGTCCCGAGGACCTTTGCCGTGAGTTGATATCCCGTGCCTTCTGCCGTCACATCGAAGTCCAACTGCGAGTCGTCCAGGCGCAGCCGCCCCGCCACCCGGAAGCGGTTCGGCCCCTGCACGAGCACGAGATCCCGTGTCGCCAGCTGGCCCCCAGCGATCTCGTAGCTCCCCTCCAACCGATCGAACCGATCATAGGCGAGGGCAATGCCCCTCGCCGCGAGCACGGGTGCAAGGACCTGCCCCAGCTTCTCTGCCGGCTTGAAACCGGTGAGGCGCCCCTGCCGGATCAGCAGGTGGCCTTTGCCGAAAGCCTTCTGGAGGATCCGGGCCCCTTGCGCTGCGGGCCCCTCCAGGTCTCCCTTCAGGGTGAGAAGCCCATCGAGGGTCCAGTCGGGTTTCACCAGGGCCACCAGGATGGGGGCAATCCGGACCGCCTCCAAGTGGGAGGCGAGGCCGACGCGTGCCGGATGGCGGTTGAGGTCGATCCGGAGATCGCCGCGGAGTCGTCCTCCGGAGACCTTCGCATCGAGTCCCTCCACGCGCAGGACTCCCCGCTGGTAGCTGAGGTCTCCCCCCACATCACGAAGCTCTAGTCCTCTCCAGCGGAGCTCCCCAATCTCTACCCTCCCTGCCGACAGAAACCTCGGAGGTGGGGTGCCTGGGCTGACCCGCTCGGCGGCCCAAACGATGGGCACCCAAGTTCGGGCAGCCCGCTTCCCCTGCCCCATCAAGAGCCGGTCCAGATCGACCACCGGGGCCGAGAGCGAGAAGGTCAGGCGGGGAACCGTCCCCGGGGAGAGCGTGCCCTTCCCCGTGAAGCGAGCCCCCGGCAGGTGAAGTTGGAGGGACGACACCACGACCCGGTCGGCACTGCCCACCCCTTCGAGGAAAACCCGTGCCTGGTCACCGGCCCCTTTGCGGAAGAAGGCCGATTCGATCCGGGCCCGCGTCAGGTCCATCTCGCCCTGGAAGCCGATCAGGGATCCTTTGCCCTGCACCCGTCCCCTGAGCCCCACTCTCCCATCGAGGGTCCACCCTTCCCCGCCGCCTCCGAGGTAGGAGGCGACCAGCGGAAGGGCCACATCCTTTGCCGTGAACCACGCCTCGAAGGGGATCGTCAGGAGCGTTCCTGCTCCGGGCAGGGGTCCTCCCCTGCCCTGAATTGTAATGCGCGCCGGCTGCGGTCCCGGTCTCCGCGCCCGGAGGGAAAAGGCGACGGGCTGCTCCTCTTTGTCCGGCTCTACAGTCAGGTCAAGGTCCGTCAGCGTGAACGGGGCAAGCCCGGGTCGAGTCTGATCCACCACAGAGACCTCCCCACCCCGGACCCGCAGTCCAGCCGACGGCAGAGGCAGTGGTGTCCCCGGCTCATGCCTAGGTCGGGGATCGGCCTCCACCGGAGACGTTCCCGGCGCCACCCCGGCTCCACGGGAGAGGAAGTCCTGGTAGTTCCATCGCCCCGCCCGATTCCGGATGATCCGCAGTCGCGGCCCCTGCAGCTCAATCTGTCGCACCTCAAAACCGCCCCGGAGCAGGGGCCAGGTAGCCACGGTGACCCGAAGGGCGTCGGCCGCGATGAACGGTTCTGCCCCGAAGGCAGGACTCTCCACCACCCTGACATCCTCGACCTCAGCGCCGACCCGTCCCAGAACGCTCAGGCGGATCGCCCCGAAGGAAACCGGACGGCCCAGGGCGCGGCTCACCCGCTCGGCGAGCACGGGACGGAATCGGTTGAGATCCACCACGGCAGGCAACAGGACAGGGAGCAAAAAGAGGAGAGTCAGGACCCCCCCGAGGATCCAGAGCCACCGACGCCTGCTCTGTTTCCGCACTGTCATCGCCTATCCCGTGAGCTTCTCCCGCAGCAGGGCATTGATCAGTTGGGGGTTCGCCTTCCCCTGGGTCGCCCGCATGACTTGGCCGACGAGGGCGGTCAGTGCCTTCTCTCTCCCCGCCCGGAAGTCGGCCACGGCCCCGGGGTTCGAGGCAAGGACTTCGTCCACGACGGCCGACAGCGTTCCCCGGTCGCTGATCTGGGTCAGTCCGCGCTCCTCGACGATGGCGGCCGCCTCTTTCCCCGTGGCGTACATCTCCTCAAAGACGACCTTGGCGATCTTGCCGCTGATGACCCCGCGCTGCAGCAGATCGAGGAGCCCGGCAAGCCCGGCCGGCGTGACCGGACTTTCCTCGACCCCCTTGCCCTCCCGATTGAGCTGGCCCAGCAACTCGGACATCACCCAGTTGCTCACCGTCTTCGCGTCCGTATCATCGAAGAACCTAGCCAGCCCCTTCTGTTGCTCGACCGTCTCCTCGAAGAACCTGGCCAACCCCTTCGTCGTCGTGAGGACCCCCGCGTCATAGGCCGGAATCCCGTAGGCGGAGATGAACCGCTCGCGGCGCTCGGCGGGCAACTCTGGGAGATCGGCGCGGATCACCTGGAGCCACTCCTCTGACACCTCGAGGGGAACCAGGTCTGGGTCGGGGAAGTAGCGGTAGTCGTGGGCCTCCTCCTTGCTCCGCATGGACCGCGTGATTCCCTGGGAGGCATCCCAAAGCCGCGTCTCCTGGACGATCCGTTCTCCCCGCTCCAGCAGATCAATCTGACGGGCGATTTCGTGCCCGAGGGCGTGCTGTACGTTCCGGAAGGAATTCATGTTTTTGACCTCGGTCTTGATCCCAAAATCGGCCGTCCCCCGGCGACGGACCGAGACATTGGCGTCACAGCGCAGGTTACCCTCCTCCATATTCCCTTCGCAGACATCGAGATACTGCAGGACTGCCCGGAGGGCTTTGAGGAATTCTGCCGCCTCCTCGGGGGAACGGAGATCTGGCTCCGTCACGATCTCGATCAGGGGAACACCGCACCGGTTGAAATCCACCAGGCTGTACGCGGCGGCCTCCATGGTGCCGGCGTGACTCAGCTTGCCCGCATCCTCCTCTATGTGGATCCGGCGAATCCGGACCCGTCGCAGGCTCCCGTCCACGGGGAATTCCAGTGTCCCCCCTGTGGCGAGCGGGAGCTCGTACTGGGAAATCTGGTAGTTCTTCGGCAGGTCAGGATAGAAATAGTTCTTGCGGGCAAAGCGGGATCGCGGGGCAACCGTGGCCCCCACCGCCAGGGCAGTCCGAATGGCGAACTCCACGGCCCGCCGGTTCAGGACGGGCAGCACCCCCGGCATCCCCAGACAGACCGGGCAAGTCTGGGAGTTTGGGGCCTCGCCGAACTTCGTGCTACACCCACAGAAGACCTTCGACCGGGTGAGGAGCTGGGCATGCACCTCGATCCCGATCACCGCCTCGTATTGGAGTTCACGG
>JBHIAD010000116.1:0-5463 GCA_046758405.1 Methylomirabilales bacterium (SeqCode) | reverse complement strand
ACCCCCCGTGCGGCCCCCCCCGCCCCCAGGACTACCGCACGAAGCCCAGCCGGGTCAAGCCGCCCCACGCAACTCAGTGCGCGCAAAAACCCGATGCCGTCTGTATTATGCCCCCGAAGCCCTCCGTCCTGCTCTCGCCGGATGGTATTGACTGCGCCGATCAGCTCGGCCTCGGGGCTCAGGGAATCGAGATGGGCAATGGCCGCCTCTTTGTGGGGAATGGTGAGGTTTCCTCCCCCGCAGTTGTCCATGGCCCGGATCCCGGCGAGGGCACCTTTGAGATGATCGGGCCTCACGGCCCAGGGGAGGAAGATCCACGGCAGCTCGAGTGCCCGGAATGCCGCATTCTGCATGGCTGGCGAGCAGCTATGATCGACCGGCCACCCGAGGATGAAGCAGAGTTTTGTCCGACCGCTTATCGTTCCGGCATCGCCGCCCCGCGAGTGTCCCTTCGACAACCGTGCAAGCTTCTTCCGCGGCTGGGCCCGCTCCCTCTCACTCCTCATACGCGTCTGGCTCCCATTATCGGCGTGTCCGCGCTTCGGTCGTAAGGACTTCCCACCGTGTGGGGGTTTGGCGAAAGGGGGCCAAAGGAAGCATAGGGACCTTCACCGCCAGGGGTGGGGAGCCCAAGTCAGCGTAACCGAGGCCTCACCGGCTCTGGTGCCTACTGGGACAACAGCCCCTCGGCGATGGCCGATTCGAGGGCAGCTTTGATCTCGGCCTGCCGCTTGGGGTCGGTCACCTTCGACCCATCCTTCTCGGTCACATAGAAGACATCCACGACTTGCACCGCATCGGTAGCGATCTTGGCGAGACTCAGATCAAGACCGAGGGTATTGATCACGCTGGAGAGGGTGTACAGGAGTCCAATACGATCCAGTGTCCGGACATCCAAGACAGTGTGAGTCTCGGAGACGAAGTTGTCAATCTCCACCCGAGTGGGCGGCGCAGTCCCGCCACGGCGGATGGGACGGCTCAGGAGCTCGCGATGGCGGCGAACGATCAGCGCGCGCGCGTCGATCTCGCCCAGCAGGATCCGTCTGAGATCGGCCTCAAAATTTTGCCAGACCCTCTTGTCGGCGATTGCGGTCCCAGTCCCGTCGTCTACCTGGAAGGTCCGGATCACGAGGCCGTCTTTGCGGGTGAAGACCTGCGCCCGGAGGATGTTCATCCGGTTCGCCGTCAGCGCCCCGACGATCTGGGCGAAGCGCCCTGGCCGACCATAGGCCAGGACCGTGACCTCCGAGTGACCGACGAGGGGATAGTCCGCAGAGTGCACGGCCGCTTCCTCTCCTGCCCGGACCCTGCCCACCAAAGTCAGGTGTTCGGCAATCTTCCCGGGTGAAGTAGTGAGTACGTATCGGGGCGGGAGTTGATCGAGGTGGTCCCGGACCACCGCAGGGGCAAATCGATCCTTCAGCTCCTCGACAGCCTGTCGTCCCATCTCGGTCGCCCGCGTGATCTCGTCTACCCCTTCCGGGATTCCTCTCGTCAGAAGGGTGTGGGCCCGAATGTACAGTTCCCAGAGGAGGGCGCCCTTCCACTCGGTCCAGACCTCGGGTCCAACCGCGCGGATATCCGCATACGAGAGCAGGTAGAGCATCTTGAGCCGCTCGGTGTCTTTCGCCTTGCGCGCGAAGTCGATAATGACAGCCTCATCATCGAGATCGAGACGCTGCGAGATATGCGCCATGGTTAGGTGCTCCGCCACCAGGAAGCAGACCAGGTCGATGTCCCCATCTCCCATCTCCATTCGGGTGAGGATTCGCCTGGCGATCTCGGTCCCGCGCTCGACGTGGCCTTTGCCCTCTCCCTTGCCGATGTCATGAAAGAGGAGCCCCAAGCGCAGTAGATGTGGATGCTTGAGCTCGTGGAAGATCGCCCGGAACTCTTCCGCATAGTAGGTCTCTACCTGGTCCAGGGTCTCCAGGTTCTCCATCGCCAGGAACGTGTGCACATCCACCGTGTATTTATGGTAGAGGTCGTACTGGACGAGGCAGGTGACTTTGGCAAACTCGGGAATGTACGCCCCCAGGACCCCCAGCTCGTGCATCTGTCGGAGTGTTGCCGCGACCCCGGCCGACTCACGGAGGAGTGCCAGGAAAAAGCTGAGGGCCCGATTGGACCGCCGGAAGGCATCATCGATCAGGTGCAGGTGCGCGCGGATCAGGTCTTGCGTCGTGGCATGGAGGGGAAAGCCCATCTGCTGCGAGTACCAGAAGACCTTGAGGAGCCGGACGGGGTCATCCTGGAAGAGGTGATGATTCCTGGGGACCACCTGAATCTCGCGCCCGATTTCGCTGAATCCATCGCCGAGATCCCGCACGCGTTGCCGCCGGTCTGTTCGGTAAGACGCACGCTCCATTGCACCGCATCGGGTGAAGACTACCTCGGTCAATCGGCTCAGATCCCGCGCGTGCAGATAATATCGCTGCATGCACCGCTCAACCGCCGAGGCAACCGCATCTTCCCGGAACCCGAGGTTCGCGGCCACCTGTTCCTGGAAGTGAAATAGGAGGAAATCATTCTTGCGCCCCGACAAGTAATGCAGTTCGTTCCGAAGCCGCAACAGGTAGTCGACCGCCTGCTGGAGCTCTTGGAACTCCTGTCGGTCGAGCAGCCCCCAGGTCAGCAAATCAGCCAGCTGCCGGACCCGATACCGGGTCCGGGCAACCCACAGAGCCGTATGCACGTCTCGTAAGCCTCCTACCGCTTCCTTGACGTTCGGCTCCTGAAGATAGACCGACGGGCCGTATTTGGCGTAGCGGGCCTCCCGCTCCTTCAGCTTGCTTCGCGCGAAAGCGTGGCCGCGGTCACCCACGAGGCCCTCGGCAAGCCGGGCATCCAGTCGGTCAAAGATTCCTCTTGCCCCTCGCACCAAACGTCCCTCAATCATCGCCGTCTGTGATTGCAGATCGCTCGCCGCTATCCGGGCGCAGTCTTCGAGGGACCGCACACTGTGCCCCACTGTAAAGCCAAGATCCCACAGGAGAGGGAGGATGAAGTGGATCAGGGCCTGCATCGCTGGCCCCATCTCCTCTGTGTACAGGAACATCAGATCAACGTCTGAGGCCGGGTTGAGTTCGGCCCGACCGTAGCCCCCAAGGGCAACCAGCGCGTAGCTCCCCTCCTCACCCGCAGATGGACCACGGTGGACACCGGCGGCGATATCGAAAAGCCCACCGACCACGGTGTCGGCGAGGTCGGCCAGGTCCCGGGCAATCTCTTGGCCCCCAACCCCATCCCGGTGGCGCGCCTGGATCCCTTGGCGCTCTCCGTCAACGAAGGTCCGCAAGCGTCGCAGGAGATCCCGGCGCTCGACGCTCTTGCCGTCCCCTCCAGCCTGAACGAAGGAAGCCACCTCGGCTGAGATCGATTCGCCTGCACAGCAGGCCTCGAACCGCCGCACCCGTGCGGAGACTTCCTTTTCCCTGACAGTCACAGCCAAAACCCTTCCATCGCGTTTCCCACCCTCAAAAACTCACATGAGTATACGGGGGGCGAAAGAGCAGGGTCAAGCGCCTTGGGCGGGCCAAGAGGACGTGGGTGCCCGTCCCTCAACGAAGACCTCGACGACCTTCCGGGGGCACAAAGGGGTTGCGAGAAGGAAGGCTGACCTCCGACGTCCCAAGGGCCAGACTCAGGTCGCTCCGGAAGGGACCGCGAACTCCACTCCTCTCACAGATTGATCGAGACTGCATGGACCGGCAACTCGTCCGCCCCTCTGGTTGCCCGCTCATGAGGAAGCAACAGTTACGTCGTAGTATACCATCCACCGGAACTCTCAGGGAGAGGGAAATCGCTTGCCCCGCCATCAGGCCTCGGGCTATAGTCGGCGATGGATCGCGGCAATCTGGTGTGGGCGGAGGGCAAGGCGATGGGCTACCTCGACCTCAGGGAATTCCTCAAGGTGCTCGACCGCGAAGGAGAACTTCGCCGGATCACGGTCCCGGTCGATCCGATCCTCGAAATCAGTGAAATTACGGATCGGGTCACCAAGGTGGGGGGTCCAGCGCTCCTGTTCGAACAGCCGAAGGGATCGCGGATCCCCGTCCTCATCAACACCTTCGGGAGTGAGCACCGGATGAAGCTGGCCCTCGGGGTGGAGAGCCTCAGCAGCCTTGCAGACATGCTGACCGAGCTCCTCGAGATCAAGTCCCCGGAAAGTTTGTTGGACAAGATCCGGATGATCCCGAAGCTTAGGGGTCTCGCCTCCGCCTTTCCCAAGAAGGTCAAGTCGGGTCCATGCCAGGAGGTGGTCGTCACGGACCAGCCGTCGCTCGCTCCGCTGCCGATCCTCAAGTGCTGGCCCCAGGACGGCGGCCGGTACATCACCTTCCCCCTGGTCATTACGCGGGACCCGGAGACTGGCATCCGGAACGTCGGCACCTATCGGATGCAGGTCTTCGACGAGCGGACGACTGCGATGCACTGGCATGCCCACAAGGGGGGGGCCGCCCACTACCGCAAGGCGAAACGCCTCGGCAAACGGATCGAGGTCGCCGCGGTCATCGGCTGCGACCCGGCGGTCAGCTTCGCCGGCACGCTGCCGCTCCCCGAAGGGGTGGACGAGCTCATCGTCGCTGGCTTCCTCCGCAAGGCCCCGGTCGAGCTCGTCCCCTGCCGAACGATCGACCTCGAGGTCCCGGCCAACGCCGAAATCGTCCTGGAGGGATACGTGGACCCGGAGGAACTCAGAACCGAGGGCCCCTTCGGCGACCATACCGGTTTCTACTCCCTCGCGGACCAGTTCCCCGTCTTCCACCTCACGGCGATCACCCACCGGGTGGATCCGATGTACCAGACGATCATCGTAGGCCAACCGGTGCAGGAAGACTGTTACATGGGCGCCGCCATCGAACGCCTCTTCCTGCCGCTGATGCGGAAGCAATTACCCGAAGTCGTGGACTACCACATGCCCTTCGAGGGCGTCTTTCACAACCTGATGATCATCAGCATCGACAAGCAGTACCCCGGTCACGCCCGGAAGGTGATGCACGCCATCTGGGGCCTCGGCCAGGCCATGTTCACCAAGGTGATCGTTGTGGTGGACCGCGATGTGAACGTCCGGGACCCGAGGGAGGTGACATGGAAGGCCCTGAATCACATTGACCCGGAGCGCGACATTCAGTTTGTGCTGGGGCCCATTGACCAGCTCGACCATTCCTCCCGGCTGCCCAACTTCGGCTCCAAGATGGGCATTGACGCCACGCGCAAGTGGCCGGGTGAGGGTTTTACCCGCCCCTGGCCCGACGAGATCAAAATGGATGCGGCCACCAAAGCCCGCATTGATGCCCTCTGGCCCCAACTGGGCTTGGGCCCCGATCCCTCCCTGCGCCGGTAGCTAACAACGACGGGCTGGAAGCCCGTCCCACAGGTGACAAGGATTGAAAGTTTGACCCTTATTTTCCCTGCGTGGGCCGGGCATCTTTGCCCGGCAAGACCTGCCCGGGACCGGAG
>JBHIAD010000115.1:0-5503 GCA_046758405.1 Methylomirabilales bacterium (SeqCode) | reverse complement strand
ACCATCACCCCCCGAGCGGCGCCCCCCTGGTCATAGCCAATCTCAAGGGCAAGGAGCCCGCCCGGGCAGAGGTAGAGCCGCGCCTCGGAAATCAACCGACGGATCACCTCGAGCCCGTCAGGCCCCCCGTCCAGGGCGACCCGGGGCTCGAAGCGGCTCACCGACGCCGGAAGGGTTGCCAGGATCCCCCTAGCCACGTAGGGGAGGTTCGCCACCACGGCCACCCAGCGGTCCTTCCCGAGCTCCCGCCGCAGGGCCCGGAGCAGGTCGGTCGCGACACAAGAGACCCGGGAAGCGACGCCATGCCGCTCGGCATTCACCCGCGCAACCATCAGGGCCTCTGGCGATCGATCGGCTGCGACCAGGTGAAGCCGCGGCCGCTCAGTGGCCAGGGTGACCGCTAAGATCCCGGAGCCAGTCCCGACGTCCACGACCCACCCTGCCGCCTCGGGGGCAAAGCGCTCGAGCAGCGCCTCCACCAGCGTCTCGGTCTCGGGGCGCGGCACCAGGACGGCGGGAGTCACACGAAAGGGGCGGGACCAGAACTCCCATTCACCGATCAGGTAGGCCACCGGTTCTCCCGCACACCGACGGCCGACAAGGATCCCGAGGGCCCCCTGTACCTCTCGGCTGATGGGTCTTGTGCTGCCACGGATGAGGCCGACCCGGTCGGTCCCCAAGAGATGGGCCAGGAGGCACTCGGCATCCAGGCGGGCCGTCTCGATCCCGGCCCGTGCGAGGGACTCCCCGGCCGCCTCGAGGCAACCGGCCAGGGTGGCCGTTTCCTCGCCTGTCATCCCCCTCATGATCGTGAAGACCTCACGACGCCAGGGAGGCCCTGAGCCGCTCCACCTCGTGGTGCTCCACCAGGGCGGTGATCAGGGGGTCGATCCCTCCCTCCAGGATACCGGGGAGGTGGTGCAGCGTCATATCGATCCGATGGTCGGTCACGCGCCCCTGCGGGAAGTTGTAGGTCCGGATCCGCTCGCTCCGGTCCCCCGTCCCGACCTGTTGCCGCCTGGCGGCAGCGATTTCCTGATCCTGCTCGGCCTGGAGCCGGTCGAGCAATCGAGCGCGGAGGACCTTCATCGCCTTGGCCTTGTTTTTGTGCTGCGATCGCTCATCCTGACAGGTGACCACGAGGCCCGTCGGCAGATGCGTGATTCGGACCGCCGAATCGGTGACGTTCACATGCTGCCCACCGTGGCCCCCCGCGCGGTACACGTCGATCTGCAGGTCCTTCGGGTCGACCGCGACCTCGACCTCTTCGGCCTCTGGCAGCACCGCCACGGTGACCGTGGAGGTATGGATCCGGCCGCTCGCCTCGGTAGCCGGGACCCGCTGGACCCGGTGGACGCCGCTCTCGTGCCGGAGTTTCCGGTAGGCCCCCCGCCCCGCGATCCCCAGGACGACCTCCTTGAAACCGCCGATCCCCGTCTCATGGGAGGAGAGCACCTCCACCTTCCACCGCTGCACCTCGGCGTAGCGAGTGTACATCCGGCACAGGTCTACGGCGAAGAGGGCGGCCTCTTCTCCTCCGGCGCCGGCCCGAATCTCCATGATGATCCCCCGTTCCTCGGTGGGGTCGGGAGGGACCAGGAGGCGCTGGATCTCCCCCTCCAGCGCCTCGAGCTTTGCACTGAGGGACTTGAGCTCGGTTTCAACGAGCCCTCGCATCTCGTCATCGGAGCCCTCGCGCAAGAGGCCCTCGGCCTCCTCCCGCTCCCTGACCAGGCGCAGATAGGCCTGATACTGTTCGACGATAGGGATGAGTTCGGCATGGGCCTTGGCAACCTGCTGAAAGGCCTGGGAATCCGCCAAGACCTTCGGGTCTGAGAGCTTAGTCCCCAGCGCTTCGTAGCGCGCCTCGATCTGTTGGAGCTTTTCGATGAGTGAACTCATGCCCTGGATATCCCCGAGGCGAGGCCTCGGGGCGCCCCGGTCACGCCCCGGTCTTGGAACTCGCCTTCCCCTTGCGATACTTCCGTCGGAACCGCTCCACACGCCCCTCCGTATCCACCAGCTTCTGGCGCCCTGTAAAGAACGGATGACACTTCGAGCAGATCTCGACGCGAATCTTGGGCGCGGTGGATCGCGTATGGAATACCTCCCCGCACGCGCAGGTCACCACACACTCCACATAATCAGGATGAATGCCGGCTTTCATCGAACCTCCCTTTCTGGCTGATGCCCGCTCCGCAGGCCTTCGTCCATTGCGTCAGGGCTAGTATAGTCGACACCGGCCACAGTGCCAATAAAAAAGCAGCCTTACGGCTGCTTTTTTCCGGACAGGATGGGAAAGCGCTAGGTGCTCATTGCCCGCAAGAACTCCTCGTTTGCCTTGGTCGCGCTCAACTTCTCCAGTAAGAGCTCCATCGCCTCAACCACGCCCATGGTCGACAGAACCTTCCGCAGGACCCACATGCGGTTGAGCTCCTCCTTGGTCAGTAAGAGCTCCTCCTTTCGAGTCCCCGAGCGGAAGATGTCGATGGCCGGATACAGGCGCTTGTCCACGAGCCGCCGGTCCAGGTGTAGCTCCATGTTCCCGGTTCCCTTGAACTCCTCAAAGATGACGTCATCCATCCGGCTGCCGGTATCGACCAGCGCGGTGGCGATGATGGTGAGGGAGCCCCCCTCCTCGATGTTCCTCGCCGCCCCAAAGAACCGCTTCGGACGCTGCAGGGCGTTGGCATCGATCCCACCCGACAGGACCTTGCCGCTCGGAGGGCACACGGCGTTATAGGCGCGCGCGAGCCTGGTGATCGAGTCGAGCAGGATCACCACATCCCGTTTGTGCTCGGTCAACCGCTTGGCTTTCTCGATCACCATCTCAGCCACCTGCACGTGACGGACGGCGGGCTCATCGAAGGTCGAACTGACCACCTCGGCCTTGACGGAGCGCTGGAAATCGGTCACCTCTTCGGGTCGCTCATCAATCAGCAAGACGATCAGGAACACCTCGGGGTGGTTCTTGGTAATGCTGTTCGCAAGTTGCTGCAGGAGCACCGTCTTCCCGGTCCGCGGCTGGGCAACGATCAGCCCCCGCTGCCCCTTGCCGATCGGCGTGATCAGATCCATGATCCGCATCGAGATCTCGGATCCCGTCGTCTCCAGCTTAATCCGCTCGTTGGGAAAAAGCGGTGTCAGGTTGTCGAAGAGCGTCTTGTCCTTGATGGATTCGGGGTGCTCGAAGTTGACCGCCTCCACTTTCAGGAGGGCAAAGTACCGCTCCCCTTCCTTGGGAGGCCGCACCTGGCCCGCCACCGTATCTCCGGTCCGCAAATCGAAACGGCGGATCTGGGACGGGGAAACGTAGATGTCATCCGGCCCAGGGAGATAGTTGTAATGGGGCGCCCTGAGGAAGCCAAAGCCATCCGGAAGGACCTCCAGGACCCCCTCGGCGAGGATCAGACCGCTCCTCTCAGCCTGGGCCTCCAGGATTTTGAAAATCAGCTCCTGCTTGCGCAGGGTGCTGGTGCCGACCATGCCAAGGTTCCGGGCGATTGCCGTCAGCTCGTTGATGGTCTTCCCTTTCAACTCCGCAATATTCATGAGCTCATCCCGAACCGTGACCCCTTTCGCGTTCTGGGCTGGAGCTGCGGAGTTGTTGTCGGTTTCCTTGCTCGTACCGGTCGCGTTCCGTGGTGATGGCATCGCCTTTAACGTCCCCTCTCTCAGTGTGGTGTTCAGTCCTTAGAATCGGACGGGCGGATTCCTCCGTTGCTCGTCCATCTCTCCCTCGACACACGGGCCCGACCCGCGGAGGACTCTCGTCATCGGGATCCAATCGACACAGAGGTGAAATAATGTGTGCGCAACGGGGGGATCGTACTCTCCGTCCTGCCTGGTCTTCGCTGAACCCGAGTGTCTGTGCACCCGTCCGGATCGAAGAAGCGCTTCCAGGGAATATGCAGAAATTTCGGTAGTGTACCAGCGGGGTATAGCTCGAGTTATAGTATATGGACCACCCGAACCTTTGTCAAGATGTTTTCTGTCCCTACCCGGTATCTGACTCATCCAGCCCCTAACAGCTCGTGGTAGATCGCCTCAACCTGCTCCCGTGTCCTCTCGAGTGCCCCGTCGTTGTCCACCACGTAATCGGCCCGTTTCCTGCGGACCTCCTCACCCACCTGGGCGGCCATCCTTGCCTCGGTTTCAGCCCGGCTCCAACCCCGCGCCACCCTGAGCCGAGCCAAGCGGGTCTCCTCACGGGCAGCCACACTGATCACCCGGTCGAACGGGATCGGCGGCTGCGACTCGACAAGTAACGGGACCTCAACGACGGCAAGCTTGACACCGGCCGCCCGGAATCGGGCCAACCGGTTCTCCACTTCACGGAAGGCGGCAGGATGGACGATTGCTTCCAAACGCTTCCTCGCGGCAGCATCGCGAAACACCAGCTGTGCCAATGCCTTCCGGTCCAGCCTTCCTTCCCGAGTGAGCACGGATGGCCCGAAGGCCTCGACGATGGCGTGACAGGTAGCGGTTCCCGGCATTTGCAATTCTCGGACCACCTCGTCCATATCGATCCGCGCTGCCCCCAGTTTTCCGAGATGAGAGGCGACGAGACTCTTCCCGCTGCCGATCCCCCCCGTCACGGCGACGACCAGCATACTCCCCTCCCCTTCATGACGGAGAGCAATCGCTGAGAGCGCCCACTCCTAAAAGCCGAAACTCTCGCCGATCCGGGTAAATCCCAGCATCTGACACAGGTTGCGGAGCCGGCCCCGATCGGTCGGACCACATGAGAGATCGGCAAGCCGCACAGGCAGCTCAAGCTCACTCCGGATCGCCACCAGAGACCGATTCTCAAGGATCCGATCCCGATGGGCGGCGATCTGCTCCCGGAGCTTCGGCCGTTCGATTTCCCTGAGGTGCTGAAGGAGCCCATCGACGCTGCCGAAACGCTGCAGGAGTGCGCCTGCGGTCTTTTCGCCGATCCCCGGGACCCCGGGGATGTTGTCCACCGGGTCTCCCGCCAATGCAAAGAGATCGACCATCGTCCCCGGTGGGACTCCGTAGCGCGCCCGGACCTCGGCCTCACCGTATGTCCTATCCCGCATGGCATCGTAGACGCGGACCCGAGGAGTGACCAACTGGAAGAAGTCCTTGTCACCCGTGACAATCGTCACGCACCATCCGGCTGTCTCGGCGCGGCGGACCATCGTCCCGATAATGTCGTCCGCTTCAACCCCTTCCTGCATCAGCCGAGGGATCGCGAGGGCATCGACCATCTCCCAGACAAGGGGAACCTGTCGGACGAGAGACTCTGGCATCGGAGGGCGCTGCGCCTTGTAGGCCTCGAAGGCCCGATGCCGCTCGGTCTCCCCACCTGCGTCTCCGACCACCGCGAGATACGTCGGGGCGTGATCTCGGAGAAGTTTGAGGAGCATCATCGTGAACCCATAGATCGCGTTGGTCGGGAACCCCTCGGCATTGGAAAGGGGCGGAAGGGCGTGGAAGGCGCGGTAGATGTACCCGCTCGCGTCCAAGAGCCAGAGGT
>JBHIAD010000114.1:0-5511 GCA_046758405.1 Methylomirabilales bacterium (SeqCode) | reverse complement strand
TGAAGGAACTCCTACCCACAAAAGCGATAGCTCCAAGATTATTTATGGAGAAAGTACTAGTCGTGATAAATGATCCTCCCTCTGGAGCGACATCTCCAGATAGGACCACACGCTTGATCGTAAATTCGGCAGGCTCAACTGTGTGCGCGCTGGCAAAGAAAAGGGAGAAAGCTGCCAGAAGAACCTGAAGTATCCTAGTCCTGGGCCTCACGGTAACCTCCCTGTCGGCAGAGATATTGCCTTGACTTATATCTGATCGGGTCTCATGGAGTCAAATGCGTAGTCGCGTTACGGGGTTCGCGTAGACCCAATGCCCTATGGGAGTGCCGGAAAATCAGCTCTGTCCTCGCCTTTCTGCAGACCGGTGCAGATCTGGAAACGTGAGGAAGCCACGAGGTTAGCGGCCCTCTGGGGTGGGCGTCTGATCGGTGGCGTTTGGCAGGCGCATTGCGTCACGCTCGATTCGGTCTTTCATCTCTTGGACGAAGCGCCAGGCTTGGGGGGACAGCTCCTGCTCCTCGAAGCAGACCTCTTTGTCCACTTGATCGTTGGAGGGCGAGTTGGCGAGTCGGACTGAGGCGTCAAGGCCCCAGCAGTTGCGGTGGGGGGCGGAATTGACTCTGCCTGCTGAGCGTTTTACACTATAGCCTCTCCCCAGCAGGGCGCCCAACCGTGTGCAAGCCGGTACGAAAGGAGTCATGCCGATGAACGCCCACCGAGTTGTCCGGGTTGCCGCCTTCGTTCTGTTGATCTCAGGCGTGGCCTTGAGCCAGCCGGGCGCCTGGGCGGCCACCGAGGTGCCAGTCGAGGCCAGGGAGTACGAGTTCAACCCGAATCCCATCCACATCCGTCAGGCCGGAGCAGTCACCTTCATCGTCACGAACAAGGGGGATGAGGCCCACGGGTTCAAGATCGATGGGGTTCCGGGAGGAGTTAACAAGATCGCACCAGGCAAGACGGCCCGGGTGACTTTCACCCTCTCCAAGGGGAGGTACACCTTTTACTGTCCCGTGGATGGCCACCGAGACGGGGGGATGGAGGGATCCCTCTCTGTGGTTACTCCCCTCAAGCCGAAGCCCGCGCCGAAGCCTCGACCCCCCGCCCGCTCCCGACCTGGCTACTACTGACCGGGTGTGCGAATGTCCTCGATCGATCGCCGGACATTCCTTCGCCTCAGCGGTATCGGACTGTGCGGGCTCACGGCGTGCGTTGGGGCAGAGCACCGTGGCACACGCCCCATCACGGTGGGGGCCTCGCTGAACCTCACTGGTCCCTTTCACGAGGAGGGGGAGCGCCAGGGCTATGGTTACGCCCTCTGGGCGGTAGAGGTCAACGCCGCGGGAGGTCTGCTGGGGCGGCCCATCCGCCTCATGGTGTACGATGACGGCTATGAGGCCGATCAGGCTGCCGATAACTACCGGCGCCTGTTGACTCAGGACCGGGCGGACCTGCTCCTCGGCCCCATGGGGAGCATCCCGACCCAAGGGGCCGTCCGGGTGGTCGAGGAGGCTGGCGTGCCCTGTATCATGCCAATGGCCTCCAACCCTCGCCTGTGGGCGTCGGGACGGCGGTGGGCGCTCCAGTTGCTCCCTCCCGCCCCGACCTTCATGCACGCGACCGCCGACCTCCTGCACGCGGCGGGCGTCCGCCGCTTGGCGATCCAGCATGGCTCGGCCCTGATCGATCAGGATGTGGCCCGCGGCATGCGGGCGCGGGCCGAGGCCCTGGGTCTCACCGTCTTGCTCTTCGAGGGATACGCCTACGGCCCCCAGGAATGGGAGCGGCAGGCAGAGTTCATCCGCCGGGGGGTCCGCGCGGGGGCCGAGGCCTTTGCGAATGTCCGGCGGACCGCAGAGGTGGACCGAGCAGTGGAGCTGCACCGGAGAGCAGCGCCTGCCTCCCTGCTGCATACTTGGATGGAAATCGACGAATCCGAGTGGTTCGAGCTTCCCACCGCAGAACGCCAAGGGATGGTTGGGAGCGGGTTCTGGATCCCCGAGATCCCCTATCCGGGGGTCCGATCATTCGTGGAGGCCTTCCGGCGACACTTCAGGGGGCGGTTCAGCGCTGAAGGGCTCACCCATGCCCTGGACCACCACCCCCCGGCCGGTTACGCGGCGGCGAGGCTGACCCAGGAGGCCGTCGAGGCCGTGCAGGGGCTGCACTATGATCGGATCCGGGACTACCTCTTTGCCCTCCACACCACCACGCTGTTCGGCCCTTACCGGGTTGGGGGGAATGGCGCCCAGGTCGCCAACCGCGCCGTGGCCTTGCAATGGCAGGGTGAGTCCAGGGCGGTGGTGTGGCCGGGTTCCCTCAGGACCGCCGCGCTCCGGCGCCCTGCCAAGTCATCCGATGTACCATGATGCACCGGCGCGCGTTTCTGGTGGGGACGGCGGCTACCCTGTTCGTCGGGGGTGGCCTCAGCCGGGCCAGCGGCATCGCCTCCATCCAGGTGGGCGGCTCCCTCTCCCTAACCGGGCCGCTCCGGAAGATTTGCCAACCGATTCGGGAGGGTTTGGAGCTCTGGGCCGACGAGGTCAATGCCGCCGGAGGCCTGCGCGGCCAGGCCGTGGTCCTGAAGCTGCTCGACGATGCCGGCGACCCGGGGCAGGCCCAGGCGATCTACCGCGGGTTGGTGACCGAAAGTAATCTCCTGGTGAGCCCCTATGGGAGCTACCTCAGCCAAGCGGTCATCGACCTGGTCGAGGGCTCCGGGGTTCCCATGGTGGTGCACAGTGCCGCCAGCCCTGCCCTCTGGGAGCCGCCGCGGCGGTCCGCGGTGCAGATGCTCACCCCGGCCCCGCGGTTTCTGGAGGGGGCCGTCGAGGTCGCGAAGCAGGCGGGGGCGGTGACCGCGGCCTTGGTCTACCAGGACGATCCCTTCACCCGCGCCGTCCTGGGGGGGGTCCGGGACCTGGCGGCGGCGGCCGGTTTGAAGGTCGTAAGCTTTCAGTCCTACCAGGAGACCCGTGAGGTGCCGCGGATCCTCGCCACCCTTCCGCCGGTGGATCTCTTGCTGGGCGGAGGCTACACGCCGGGAGAGGGGGCGGGGGGGTTTCAGCCCGCTGCCCTGGCCCTGACGCAAGGGGCGGGGGCCGTCGGGCTCCGCCCGATCCTGCTCGGGGCCCTGATCGCCCCGAGCTTTCCAGAGTTCGGAAACATTCTGGGGAAGGAGGCCGAGGGGATCTGTGGTAACACGGGCTGGAAGCCCTACCTCCGGACGCCTGACAACGCTGGCTTTGTGGCACGCTACCGTGCCCGGTTTGGCCGGGAACCCGACGCGCACGCGGCGGGGGGATACGCCGCCGGGCAGGTCCTGGCCCGGGCGGTCGAGGCGGCGAAGGATCTCCGTCGGGTGGGCGAGGCCCTCTTTCAGCTCGAGACGACCACGATCTTCGGCCGATACCGGGTGGATGGGGCGGGCAGACAGGTGGGCAAGGTGAACGCCCTCATCCAATGGCAGGGGGGCCGCCCCGAGACGGTCTGGCCGCCGTGGCTGGCCACCGCGGCCTTTCACTCCCTGCGTGAGCAGTGAGGGAGGAGCAAGGTATGGACTGGTCACAGTCGCGGCATCTGTATCACGAAGCGAAGGCTTTCACCCCGGGAGGGGTGCATTCGAACGCGCGCTTTCGGAGCCCCCACCCCCTGTACTTCACGAGGGCGAAGGGATCCCGGGTGTGGGACGTTGACGGGAACGAATACGTGGACTGTGTGGTGGGCTACGGCGCCTGCCTCCTCGGCCATGGGGACCCTGATGTGGAGGCCGCTGTCATCCGGGCGGTCCAGCAGGGGCTCACCAACGGTCTCGAAGTCCCACTCGGCCTCTCGGTGGCGCAGCGGATCGTCCGGATGTTTCCCTCCGCGGAGGCGGTGCGCTTCGCCAATTCCGGGACGGAGGTGCTGCTGAAGGCCCTCATGGTCGCCCGCGCCGCGACCGGCCGGGCAAAGATCGCCAAGGCGGAGGGAGGGTATCACGGGTGGGCCGACGAGGTCCTGGTAAGCGTCCATCCCTCCTTGGCCGCCTGTGGTCCGCCGCGTGCTCCGCTCCCGGTGCCGGCCGGATCGGGCTTGCGCCATAACGTCACCGAGACCACCATCCCCTTTCCCTACAACGACCTCGAGGGGACCTTGGCCCAGCTCGATCCTCATCGGCGCGACCTTGCCGCCGTCGTCCTCGAACCGATCCTCATCGAGTGCGGGTGTGTTCCGGGTCAGCCGGAGTACCTCCGAGGACTTCGGGAGTACACGGCCCGGCACGGGATCGTCCTGATCTTCGACGAGGTGGCCACCGGGTTTCGCCTGGCCCCGGGGGGCGCCCAGGCACTCCTCGGGATCCATCCGGACTTGACCCTCCTGGAGAAGGGGATGGGGAATGGCTACCCCATCGCCGCCCTGGCGGGGCGTCGGGATCTCCTGGACCGCACCGACCCGGAGCATGGCGCTGTTGCCTATTTCGGGACCCTGAATGCCGGGGCTATCCCCCTAGCCGCCGCCGATGCCACCCTGGCCAAGCTGGAGACGGGAGAGGTCCAGGGCTACCTAAGCCGGGTGGGGGATCGGATCGCGGCTGGCTTACGGGAGAAGATGCAGGCTTGGGGGATTCCAGTTCAGGTCCATACCGCGGGGGGCGAATTTCACATCTACTTCACCGCCGAGCCGGTCATTGATTACCGCAGCGCGGCCCGGGCGAGCGCGGAGATCTTCAGCCGGTTCTTCCGCGCGCTCTTGGAGCAGGGTATCCTGGTGGGGACCGACTATCTCACCTCCCACCACGGGGTGAGCTTCGCCCACTCCGACGCCGACCTCACCCGAATCCTCGCGGCCGCGGAGCACGCCCTCGACACTCTCGATTCCAAGCACAAGCGATAGCCCCGCCCCCCTGCCTGACTTCCCTCTGATGGTCTATTGTCTGGAGTGGGAGGAGACGAGGAAAAAAGGGGACGGGTGCGGAGAGGAACTACGCCGTGGTGAGCTTGCGGATAAACCGGGATGAGCGCCTATGAGCCATCTGTGATGGTACCGATCATAGTACCGACGATAGTACCCATCATAGTACCTACTATCGTACCGATCATCCACATGGGTCTTGACCGCTGGGCGGGCTGTGGACTTCCCTGCGATAAACGAGTGTCAAATGTAAAGCTCGGCGCTGGCCCCACCCACCCATTTTTTGCAAACTGCAGATTTAGTCTAATTCTAAATTCAGGCACTGCAGGAATGCTAACCCGCGAATCACCCTGAAAGCCCCCCCAGCATCCTGGCCGCGGTCTCTCCGAACTAAGGTCCCGCTCAAAGGGAGACCTTGAGGATCAACATCAAAGGTGACGATGACTTGAACGCTTCCGACATCCGGGGTGAGCCCCAGAGCTCCTCGGCCCAACACTATTGTTTGGTTAGGACCTAGAGTCCTGGGAAAGCCCGGCGCCTGCGCCACTACCGTTCCATCAGCACGGTGGACCCTGATACTTTCTATCGTGATGGTGGCGTCGCTGTTAAAATTACGAAGCG
>JBHIAD010000113.1:0-5529 GCA_046758405.1 Methylomirabilales bacterium (SeqCode) | reverse complement strand
CCCCGTGGAGTGGGTGCGGGGAAGACAGGGATGGCTCCCTATGGCATTTCCTATGGCGAGGTACCGCGTCGCCCCACCCCACCCATTCACTCTTCTCTGACCTTCCTCGGTCGCCCTATCCGCGAGATCATGTCCCACCCGGTGGTTACCTGTCCCCTGACCGTCACGGCACGGGAGGCGGCACGGCGGATGGCCGAGCGCGCCCTGAGTGCCCTGGTGGTCATCGATGAACGGGGGGGCGCCACGGGCCTCGTCACGGAACGGGATCTGGTCGCTCGAGCGCTGGCGGAAGGGGCCCTGGAGCGCTCGGTTGGGGAACTCCTCTCCCCGCTTGCCGCCACTGTCGGCCCGGATGACGTGCTCGACCGGGCCCTCCTCCTGATGGTGCGCCACGGTGTCAAGCATCTCGTTGTGACCGAGGGGGAACGTCCTGTCGGGATCGTGACCGTCCGCGACCTACTCCGGTCGCGGAGCGGGGGGTTTCTTGCTGTGCTGCAGGAGATCGAGCGAGCGAACACTCCGGAAGCGCTGGTTGAGGCCTTCAGGGACGTGGAGGGGGTCTTCTTCGGTCTCTTCGCCGAAGGGGTCGAGCCGGAACGGATGGGGCGGCTCAGCGCCGAGTTCACCGATCGACTCGTCTTTCGGGCGATCGCGATTACCCTTGCTCGCCTCGCCGGCGAGGGACGCGGGCGTCCGCCCGTTCCCTTCTGCTGGCTGATGCTCGGCTCGGCGGGCCGCCGCGAACAGGTGGCCCGGACCGACCAGGATAACGCCCTGGTCTACGGGGATCCTCCAGCGGGGGACGCCGAGGAGGTCCAGGGCTTTTTCCTGGCCCTGGGGACGGGGGTGGTGAAGATCCTCGCCCAGGCCGGCTTTGCCTACTGTCCCGGGGGCGTGATGGCGAGCGAGCCGAAATGGTGCCTCCCGCTCTCGGCCTGGGAAGGGCGGGTCCGCCACTGGGCCGGCCACCCCGAGCCAGCCGAGGTCCGGGATGCGACCCTCTTTCTCGACTTCCGGCCGGTGGAAGGAGTCGAGGTGCTCGAGGAGACGCTGCGCGACTGGGTCATCCAGGCCGTCCAGGGGAGTCCTCAGTTCGTGAGCGCCCTGGTGAGTGACGACGCGGATGTGGTCCCTCCCCTCGCCTGGTTCGGCAAGATGCGGCTCGAGCGGTCGGGCGAACACCGGGGCTGCTTCAATCTCAAACACCTCGGCATGGCCCCGATTGCCGGGATCATTCGCGCCCTGGCGCTCTGTGAAGGGATCCGGGCGAAAGGGACGCTGGGGCGGCTCCGGGCCCTGGTGGAGGCGAAGGTCTTCTCCCGGGACGAGGCCCATTACATTGAGGCGGCCTTCCGTCGGCTGTGGGGCTTTCGCATCCGGTTGCACGTCGCACAGATCCGCGCAGGCGAACCGATCCATAACTACATCGACCCCCGAAGCCTCGCCCGATGGGAACGGCAGGAACTGAAGGTCGCCCTCAGAGAGGTCGTGCGCCTCGAACGGCGCCTGCACACCCTCCTCGGCGTGATGGGGGGCGTCTGATCGTGGGGGCAATTTCAGCAGGGCCTCCCCGCAGGCCCGTCGAGCCCTGCCCGGGGGGCGGCCTTCGGGGCGTTCGCGGATCGCTGCTAGGGAGCGAGGGGGAGAACCACGCGGAAGGAGCTCCCCTGTCCTGGAGTGCTCCGGACGGTAAAGGACCCCCCGTGGTGCTCAACGATTTCCCGGCTGATCGGAAGGCCGAGCCCCGCCCCCTCAGGCTTGGCGATGAGGGTGTCCCCGACCTGCCTGAATTTCTCAAAGATTTTGTCTATCTGCTCGGGAGGAATGCCGATTCCCGTGTCCTCCACCTCGACCGCCACCCAGCCATTCTCAAGGAACGTGCGCACCCAGACGCGGCCTCCGGTTGGGGTGAACTTCGCTGCGTTCGACAGGAGGTTGGTGAGGACCTGGATGATCTTGTCACGGTCAGCAAGCACCTTGGGACCTTCGTCGGACTGGTTACTGACCAGATCAATCCCCTTCTCATCGAAGAGGGCCCGGTTGGTCTGAACGGCGTGGGCCACCACTGCCCCGAGATCCAGGGGCTCCATCCGCCACTCCATCTTGCCGGCCTCGATCCGTGAGAGATCGAGCAGTTGGTTGATCATCCGGGAGAGTCGCTGACTTTCTTCCACGATGATGGCGAGAAACTGCTCCTGCCGCTCGCGGGGGATGCCGTGCGAGGAGAGCAAGCTCTCGGAGAGAGAGCGGATAGAAGTCAAGGGCGTCCGCAGCTCGTGGGACACCGTGGAGACAAAATTGCTCTTGAGACGGTCGAGCTCCTGAAGGCGTCGGTTAGCCTCCTCGAGCTCAGCCGTCCGCTGCCGGACCTTGGCCTCCAGCTCTCGCGAGAGGTCTCCGAGCTCTCGGTAGAGCTGGGCGTTCCGGATTCCCAGGCCGAGCTGCACGGCCAGCGTCCGGAAGAGTTGAAGGAACTCGGGGGAGAAATAGACGCGCTCCGTGGAGGAGTAAGCGGTGAGCACGCCGAGGGGCCGTTCTTCGATGGCAATGGGGGCGTGCACGAAAGAGCGCGGGGCGGGGGCCTCCGGTGTTGGAAGGACGAGAGGCTTGCGGATCTGGGTGGCGTCCTCTACCACGATCATCCGGCGGTTGAGGAAGCATTCGCCGAAGTACGTATCGGGTGATACCGGATCACCCGCCGACAGATCGACCCCGGCCGGGAGGCCCGCGTGGCTCTTGATCCGGAGGCGGCCGTCGGGGTCGTAGAGGCGGATGATCAAGAGGTCGAAGGCAAACTCTCGGGTCAGCAGCTCGACAACGCCGTCCATCATTCGCTGCGGCTCCAGCGTCGAGGCGATCCGTCGGGTCGCCTCGTTGAGGAGCGAGAGTTCCCGAACGCGTCGCTGGAGATCCTCCCGGCTTTGTTCGAGAGAGCGAGACACCTTGCCGAAGACATCGAAGATGATCTCGAAGCGGCCCGTCGGTGCGTCTCCCAGCCCCTCCATGATGGCCTGCGCCGAGGCCGTGCCCACGGCCCCCGAGAGGGTGCGTTCGGTGAACCGGATCGCCTCGCGGCGGTCGGTTTCCGTGGGCGCGTGGGTATCCAGGATCCCGCGTTGGGCGAAGAAGGTCTGAAAAGCTTCCTGGGCTTTCTCTCGGCCCACGAACTTCGCAACGAGGTCCTCCAGTTGCTCGAGGGTCAGCCCCTGGCGGCCCCCCGGGAGGGGGGGCCGCACGGGTCCGGTCCCGAACACGTCCACGAAGCGACTGGCCTGGGCCGCCTCGAGGGGGGTCACCCGTGTGTAGAGGGAGACCAGTGCGAAGGCCGTGACGTTGAAGGCGAGCGACCAGAAGACGGTGTGGGACCAGGAGCCCAATCCCTCCACGCCGAAGAGTTGCTCAGGGCGAAGCCACGAGAAGCCGAAGGGGCCTGCAGTCAGAAGGCGCTCCGGCAACCAGCCGGAGCGGACGAAGGAGGGGAGTAGGAGGGTGTAGAACCAGGTGAGGAAGCCGGCACCCAGTCCGGCCAGCGCCCCGTGTTTGGTGGCGTGCCGCCAGTACAGACCGCCGAAGAAGGCCGGCGCAAATTGGGCGACAGCGGCGAAGGAGATCAGGCCGATGTTCACGAGGGTATACGACTCACCGATAAGGTGGTAGTAGGTGTAGCCGAGGAAGATCGTCAGCGCGATGGCGAGTCGTTTGCTGTTGATCAGCAATCCGGAGATGTCCCGGGTCATCCCCCGGCGAACAAGGCATGGGACCACCAAGTTATTGAGGATCATGGTGGAGAGCGCGATGGACTCCACGATCACCATGGCCGTGGCCGCCGAGATCCCCCCAATGAAGACGAAGAGGGTGAGCCACTGATGCTGGTGGATCATCGGCAGGGTCAGGACGAAATAGTCGGCGGCAGCCACGGGGGCCCCGGGAAAGGTCAGCAGACCGCCGAAGGCGATGGGGAGGACGAAGGCATTGATCAACAACAGGTAGACGGGAAACATCCACATGGCCGTCTTGATGTGCCTTTCCCGCGTGTTGGCGATCACCGCCATGTGGAATTGCCGGGGCAGGAAGAGGATGGCCATCATCGAGAGCCAGGTCAGTGCCGTCCAGTCACCGTATGAGAAGGCTGGATCACCGCCGAGCATGTGCGTGTATTCGGGCAGGTGTGAGACGCGGGCAAAGATGTCAATAAATCCTCCGTAGATCCAGTAGGTCACGAAGATGCCCACGGCGAGAAAGGCTACCAGCTTCACGAGTGACTCGAAGGCAATGGTGGCCACGAGTCCCTCGTGGCGCCGGGAGGAGTCGAGGTCCCGGGCACCGAACATGATGACGAAGAGGGTCAGGATCAGGGCGGCACCGAACGCGGTGTCCGCATAGAACGGGCGACTCGCCGAAGGGATCAGGTCGGTTGTGACCGTCGGGAAGCGGAGCAACGCGTCAAAGGTCTGGGAGATCGCCTTGAGCTGCAGCGCAATGTACGGGGTGATGCCAACCACGGTGATTACCGCGACGACGGCACCGAGGAGAACCGACTGACCGTACCGGGAGCCCAGGAAGTCCGCGATGGAGGTGATGTTGTTTGCTTTGGCGATCCGGACCGTCTTGCGAAGCACGAACCACCAGAGGATGGCCATCAGTGTCGGTCCCAGATAGATAGGCAGGAAGCCGACGCCAGAGGCGACCGCCCGGCCGACACTGCCATAGAAGGTCCATGAGGTGCAGTACACGGCGAGGGAGAGCGAGTAGATGACCGGGCTGTCGATCAGACTCCGGCCTGCGCGCGCCTTGCGGTCGACGTAGTAGGCAATGGTGAACAGGCCGAGGATGTAGATGATGGCGACCGAAAGGATGCCCCATACGGTCAGCATCACCCGGTCATTCCTCTTCGTCCCAGTGCGTGCGCGCGAGGACGAAGACCGCGCCGATGAGAGCGACCCAGACGCCGAAGAGGTAGAGGTAGAGGACGGGAACTCCTGCCAGTGTGGTTGCCCGGTTGAAGATGGCGAGCACAGGGAAATTGAGCAGGAGGACGCCCAGGATAAAGAGGAGTGTAAGCTTCGCGCTGGTCATCGCTCAGAAGATCCGGTATTCCCCTCGCTCTGCGGCACTTTCGTCACCCCACCCGTCGTGTGCGCGCCGGGCCGCGTCGATGGCCTGGCCGAGCGTGCGGACACTGCGTCTTCTCAAGAGTTCCACGAGACGCGCGAAGATCTCGGCGGTTGCGAGGGCGTCCCCGAGGGCCGAGTGGCGCCCCCGGACCACGACCCCCAGACGCTTTGCCACGGCGTCCAGCCCGTGGCCGGGGTGCGGTCCATGCACCACCGTGGAGAGGTGGAGCGTGTCGAGCACCGGATGGGTCAGTGTCGGCGGTGGCAGCCCGAGTCGCTCGGTTTCCATGCTGAGGAAGCGGATGTCAAACCAGACCTGATGGCCGACGAGCACCGCATCCTCGGCAAATCGGAGGAAGGCCGGCAGCACGACGTCGATGGGTGGCGCCTCGGCGACCATCGCCTCGGTGATCCC
>JBHIAD010000112.1:0-5543 GCA_046758405.1 Methylomirabilales bacterium (SeqCode) | reverse complement strand
CCACAAGGGAGGAAACCCCAGGAAGGAGAAGGATTTGTTCCCCAGGATCGCGAAGGGGCCGATCGCGAAGAGATACCAGATGGGGACCACCCACCACATCACCTTGCGCCAGGCCTGCTGGGACTCGGTCGGCCGGTCGATGTCGGCGAGCCAATTCCGGAGCTCCCGCTGCCGCTCCTGGATCTCCGGACTGTCCTTCACCCCTAGGCCGCGGCAGAGGTACGCCACGAGCAGGCCTATCCCCAGGCCCCACCCGGCCGAGTGAATCGTCAGGGGGTACCGCCAGACCGCATACGTAAGATACACGGAAAGGATCGCAGAGATCAGCCCTAACACCGCGCCAACCCCCGGAAACCGGTAGCCCCAGATGACGCCAAGCAGCGGCAGCCACATCAGGAACCCGAAGGCTACGGCCAACCCCCCCAACATGACCAGGGCCGCCTTGGAGGTAATGGCGACGATGAAAGCCACTGCTGTGATGCCGACCGCCAGGCACCGCGAAGTCCAGATCTGCTCACCGTGGGTGGCGCTCGGCCGGATGTACCGGAAGTAGACGTCACGGCAGATGATCGTTGACCCGGTACCGATGTAGGGGGCCGCCGTGGACTGCATCGCCGCCAGGGCGCCGATGAACACGAACGCCAGCCAGGCCCCAGGCAGGAAGTGATCCATCAACTTGGGCACCAGATCCCGGTCGGCTGCGATCCCCAAACTCTCGGTCAGGATGCGCCCCCCCATCCCCTGGAAGGCCGTGAAGAAGAAGAGCGCAAACCCCACCACGAAGGTCGAGGCAAAAGCCTGCTGCCACGGGAAGGGGCGGGGATTCTTGTTGGAGAAGGCCCACATCGTGAAGGCCGGAGAGGACTGGATCCCCATCAGGGCGAACATGTACGTGAGGATCATCACCCCGGTCCAGATCGTCTTCCCATAGGTGAACTTGATGACCGCGGGGATCTCGAGGTACTCGGTGGACAGCCCGGCGACCTGCTTGCTCATCGCCGCCCAGCCGCCCATCCCCACCATGACGAAGGCCCCCAGTGTGATGATCCCGGCGATTAGGAGGACACATTGGAGGGCGTCCACCCAGGCGATCGACCGGATGCCTCCCGCGGCCACGTAGAAGACGACGACCGCGGCCAAGAGGATGGATCCCCAGATCACCGGCACACCCGTTACCCAGTGGAAGAGGGCCCCGGAGGCCATCAACTGGACCGAGGAGTAGAAGGCCGAGTAGAGGAAGGCGACGATGACCACGAGCCACCGCATCCACTCGGTCCCGAAATAGTAGGCGTACATGTCTCCCGGGGTGATAAACCCGTAGCGCTTCCCGAGGAGCCACTGCCGCTTGGCGAAGAAGGTGCCGGTGATGGGGATGGTGAGGACGTAGAAGGAAGCGAACGCATAGGCGAGGCCGTCACGCCAGATCAGGCCCGGATGGCCCAAGAAGGTCCAGCCGCTGAAGGACGTGGCGGTCGCCGCCAGGAGAAAGACCCACATGGGGAGCGATCGTCCCGCGATCATGTACGCGCCGGCCGTCTTGGACCGCCGCGCCCCCTGTATCCCCCAGTAGATACAGTAGATCCAGTACAACACGACAAATGTCCAGACCCACGCTATCTGACTCACGGTTATCCCCCATTTTCTCAGAGGTGACTGACCGTTGCTTCGATCGGGTTACACTCGCTCGCGCTACGCTTCACCCCCTCTCCCATGGATTTGTTGCGACCCGCAGAGCCCTCATCCGCGTTCTCCAGAACCTACCACTGCCATCGACAAGGTCATCGGCAGTGAATCCCAATGCGCACGAAGCGACTGCGCGACCCACGACCGTGGACACAATACACGGTCTCGGGCCCAGGACCCCCCGACGGTGCGGAGCCCGCGGCGAATCGGTCGCAAGAGCAGAGCGTTCGTTGAGGAACGGTCTCCCTCCTCCGGGGTTCTCGTGCCTGAATTCGGATCCTTAGGAATTTCGTTCTTCCGCGCACCGTCGGAGTCTCGGGTCTCCCAGCCCGGCGCGGCCCTCTTCGGCGGCAGCAGGCCATTGGTGAAGCTTATTGGTCGGCTTGATAACAGAACGCGGTACCCACGACATGTGTTCCCTCGACCCCCACGAAAGGTCCGTTCTCAGCCCAGAAAAGAGTGCAGACCACGCCGAGGGGTTCCCACAGCGTAGGGACGGTCTTTATCCTATCTCAAAACCCTTGTCAAGCGATTTTCGCGGGCCACACAGGGGCCCACTCGTGTGGCCTTTCCGAGCGTTGCGAAACGCTGTTCCAAGCCCGCAACCCTGTTGTCCCCTTCAGCCGTCTGCCGAGCAGGTGGTCGGGGCGGCCGGATTTGAACCGGCGACCCCTTGGTCCCGAACCAAGTGCGCTACCAGGCTGCGCTACGCCCCGCCTTGACCCCTTATCCCTGCCACCCCTGTTCGCCGACCAAGCGAACGAAGACGCACCCCAGCAGATCCTCCTCCACGAATTGCGATCCGTGTCGGATGACCCGCCGCAGCACTTGAGAGGCCGGGGAGCCAACCGGCACCACGAGTCGTCCCCCCTCCCCCAACTGCTCCCGCAACGGGAGTGGGACCCGAGGGGCCCCCGCAGTCACCAGGATCGCCCGGAAGGGTGCCATTTCGGGCCACCCAAGGCTCCCGTCCCCTGCCCGTACCGTGACCCTGGCGTATCCGAGGGCCCTCAGGAGGTCTCTCGCCCGTTCCGCCAGCTCCGGCACCCGTTCGATGGTAAAGACCTCTGTCCCGAGCTCCGCAAGAATCGCCGTCTGGTACCCTGAGCCCGTTCCGACCTCAAGGACCCGCTCCCCTCCGGTCAATCCGAGGGCCTGGGTCATCACGGCGACCATGTATGGTTGTGAAATGGTCTGTTGTGCGCCAATCGGGAGCGGGCGGTCTGCATACGCTGCATCGTGATCCTGCTCACTGACGAACCGGTGACGTTCCACTCGACGCATGGCGGCGAGCACCCGTGGATCGGTGATCCCGCGCCCCTCGAGCTGTTCCCGCACCATTCGCTCACGGGCGGTCGCACACGCATCCGAATCCGCCGTCGGACTCACCTCCGCATTGGCTACCGGGAGTATACCATAGGCGAGTGTGTCGACCCATCTATTCGCCTTCGGCGCTCAGCCCTTCCCATGCGCGAAGTTCCTCCAGGGCTTGCACATTCGTCAGGTTCAAGTGGAGCGGCGTGACAGAAACCCTTCCCGCGCTGACCGCCTGATAATCTGTCCCCTCGCCCATCTCCCAGGCCGGCGCACCTCCCCCGATCCAGTAGTAGGCTCGCCCCCGTGGGTCCACCTTTTCGACTATGACCTCGTTATACGTGCGCTTCCCCTGCCGCGTGACTGAAAACCCCCGTGCCCGGCCGGCTGGCACGTTCACGTTCAACAGGGTATCCAGCGGAATCCCGCGGTTGAGGATCAGTCTCCCGAGGCGGGTGGCGACCCTTGCGGCCACTTCGCGATCGGCCCCGGGAGCATCGACCAGAGAGACCGCCATTGAAGGAATGCCGAGGAGCATCCCTTCGAAGGCCGCCGAGACGGTTCCCGAATAGGTCACGTCGTCCCCCATATTCGCTCCCTGATTGATCCCGGATGCCAGGAGCCGTGGCCGCTCTTTGAGGATCCCCATGACGGCCAGGGCGACACAATCGGTGGGGGTCCCGTCCACCATGAAGAATCGTTCCCGAATCTCGGTGGCCCGCAGTGGCCGGTGCAAGGTGAGGGAATGGCCCGCAGCACTCCGCTCTCGGTCGGGCGCGACGACGTACACCTCTCCCAGGGCTTCCATGGCGCGGGCGAGGGCGAGCAGACCGGGCGCATGGGCGCCGTCATCGTTGGTGACCAGAACGAGTGGACGGTCGGGCATGGGCACAGGCGGGGGGCAAGACACCTGCCCCTCTTGACAAGGAACATGCATGGTCGGGGCGACCCGATTTGAACGGGCGACCCCTGGTCCCCCAGACCAGTGCGCTACCAAGCTGCGCCACGCCCCGATGTAAGCAGACGGGGAAAGGTTATCGCCGGGTCAGCCGTCCGCGGATTTCTTCAAGTTCAGACCGGATCCGCTGGAGCTGCCTGAGAAGATCCGAGGGCTCCGTCTCTTCCTGCAGGCGGCGGCGAGCCCCAGCAATGGTGAACCGCCGATTGTAAAGGAGGTCCTTGATTTTGAAAATGATTTCAATGTCTTTCTTGCGATACAAACGCTGACCGGTTCCGCTCTTCTTGGGCTGCAAGACGGGGAATTCCGACTCCCAGTACCGCAGGATGTAAGGCTGGATCCGTGTCAGGCGAGCCACCTCTCCAATCCGAAAGTACAGCTTGTCCGGAATTGGCTCTCGGCGATCCTGAATCAGACGCGGCGCACCTCGCCGCCCCTCCCTCCCCGCCGGCAGGTCGGTCTGTCGCTGGTTCGCCACGCCGTTCCCTCTCGCCTACCCCAACGAATTGATGTTGTGCTGCAAGTCTTTCCCCGGCTTGAATTTCAACACCTTCCGCGCCGCGATCACGATTTCGGACCCGGTCTGTGGGTTCCGGCCCTTTCGGGCCCTCTTGGCCCGGACCTGAAAGGACCCGAAGCCAACTAATTGGATCTTCTCACCTTTCTTCAGGGCCTCCTTGATTGCTTCAAGGGTCGCCTCGACCGCCTCCATCGCTTGCTTCTTCGTCAAGCCCTTCTCTGCCACGAGTGTTGCGATGTCTGCTTTGGTCACCGCCAGTCACCCCCTTCCCCGGGACGGCCCCGGCAAGTCGGTCAGCCCTCGCTGGCGACCGATCCCGCGCGGGCAGTGGTCAATTCCTCTCCTTGACCAGCAACGGGGCGTAGCCCCGATCCTTCAGCTCGGCCAGCTTCCGCAGGGCCTCTTCCCGTGGGAAGCGCCCGATCCGGACCTGATGGACCTTGGTCGGCACCGGATCAGAGATAATCTTGGAATTGTAATCTTTGAGTTGCAGTGTGCGTGCCAAATCAATGGCCGCATTCAGCCGGAGAAAAGACCCGACTTCCAAACCATAGCGACCGGAGGCCAACTCTGTTACGTGAGAGGCATGCCCGTCCACGTTCAGCCGCCGCGACACCCCTTCCGCCTCCGCCCGCGTATTAAACTCTCCGACGAAGACACGGTGCTTGGTGATCGGCGCGGTGGCCAGCCGAATCATCGGAGTATACCCCAGTTTCTCCAGTCTTGCCTTCAAGGCCTCGGCGTTCCGCTCGAAGACGAGGGCAGCAACCTGAACGCTGTACTGCCCTCCCTTGACCGTGCCCGGTGTCCCCTTCCCTGCCGCCGATTTGGCTACCACCTCTGAGGGCAAGGGCTTCTCTTCGACCTGAGGGCTCGTTGGCGCCTCCCGGACCAATGGCGCTGGCTTCTGGCTCGGTTCCACCGGAGCTGGTCTCTCCTCTTCGGACTGGGGCACGGGAGGCGGTGGAGGCACGGCGACGACTGGGGGGGGCGGTGTTGGGGTGGGCACGGTCATGAAATAGTTGGTATACAGGTACATGCCCCCCACCAGGATGATTCCGACCAACC
>JBHIAD010000111.1:0-5611 GCA_046758405.1 Methylomirabilales bacterium (SeqCode) | reverse complement strand
GGACGACGAGGCGGGCGATCTCCTCGTCGCTTACCGGTGTCCGGGCCTGGTCCCACTCGATGACCTCCTCCCCGGCCTTCGCATACACATGGCGGTGACGAGCCACGAGCGCCTTCGTCTCGGCAGGACCGAGGGGGGCGTCGCTGAGCTCGTGGCTCTCATAAGGCAGGTGGTGGTGCGAGAGAAACTCCCTCGCCTCGGCACAGCTCGGTCAACCGGCGAGGTTGTAAAAGCTGATCGTGCTCATCGTGCTTCCCCCTGGGGCAATTCCTTCGAGACTGTACCACACCGGCCGTTCAGTCCAAAGGGGGAAGGGGCTCGGGAGCTTCCAGGCCGAATCGGCCTGGTGGGTATCTGTAGGGCTATGATATCATACGTTATATAGGGTTTGGGAGATGCTGCTTCGCCTGACAGTGGTGGCTGCGTTGATGGCCGTGGGTATGCTGATGGCCCCCCCGAGGCGTCCTCGTCCGCAGACGGGAGTGACCGGCCTCAATCCCTTCTTTTTTAACGAGGACCGGGTAGTGTTGGCGTACAAGGATGGTCGCCGCATCAAGGGCCGTCTCCTGGAGTTCGATCCCGACCGGGGACGCCTCTGGATCGCGCCCTGGACCGATGGTCGTCGTCCCACGGTGCGTGCGATCCGGCTCCACGGCCTGAAGGCCGTCTTCTTCGTGAAGGACTTCACAGGGGACCCGCGTCGCAACGATCGTCGGGACTTTCTTGCGGGGCACGGGGTGGGCGAGAAGGCCCTCATTCAGTTCGAGGATGGCGAGGTCGTGGCCGGTTACGTCCATGGCACCGGGACGGCTCGGTCCGGCCTGGACATCATGCCCGCCGATCCCCAGAGTAACAATCTGCTCATCTTCGCCATTCAGGATGCGGTGACCCGCGTCCGGCCGGCTGAGGCGAACTGACCCCTCCAAAGCCGCTTGCAATCCTTGTCCGCTCTGAGTAGACTGCGTCGGAGTTGGCACGCCAAGGATAGGCCATGCCGGAGCTCACGGTCGATAATGCCCGCTTCCACCATTACCGCTCGGTTCGGTGGGTCCTGCCCGGCGGCCCGCTCAATGGTCAGGCCTACGTCCCGGTGATCCTGCAGGACGGCTGTCCCGGCTGCCTCGTCTGCGGGCGCACGGTGGGATGGTTCGTGGAGTTCGCCCGGACGGTCCTCGAGCTCACCGGGGTCAATTTGCGGGATTGTCTCCACTGGCAGCCGCTCTACGACAATCCCCAACCCCTCATCGTCTCGACGTCGAACCTCGAACAGATGAACCGTGAGACCGTCGAGGCACTCCGGCGGGCCTACTATGCGCGACCCGAAGCGGAGCGGCCTCGGCTCGACGAGGTCTGGCCCCACGACCGGACCCTCTCCCAGAGTGAGCGCTTCGAGGACCGCCTGGCGATCCTCGCCCGGATGGTCGAGCTGTGGGAAAGTGGCCAGTTCATCGGCTGGCCGAGCTGATCGGGCCCGGGGATGGCCTCGGCCTTTCTCCCCCGCCTCGTCAACGGTCCTTGGGGTGACCCGACACTCTATCTCCGGCTGCGGTTTGAGCGGCGGGCCCTGCTCTTCGACCTTGGTGACCTGACGCGGCTCCCCCCAGCGGATCTCCTGAAGGTTAGTGCAGCCTTCGTCTCCCATACTCACATTGACCACTTCATCGGCTTCGACCATCTTCTCCGGATCATCCTGGGCCGGCACCGTGCCCTGGCGCTCTACGGGCCGGCAGGGTTCCTCGACAATCTCGAAGGGCGGCTCCGGGCCTACACCTGGAACCTGGTCGAGGGATTGCCCCTTGTCCTTACCGCGGTCGAGGTCCGTCCGCAAGGGCTGACGACCGCGACCTTTCCGTGTAGCGAAGGGTTCCGGCGGGTCCCGGGTCCCGCCGCACAGCACTCGGAGGACGGGTGCCTGGTGCGCGATCCGGCCCTGACCGTTCAGGCGACGGTCCTGGATCACCGGATCCCCTGTCTGGCCTTCGCCTGTGCCGAGCCGATTCATCTGAACGTGGACACCGTAGCCCTCGACCGGCTGGGTCTGGTACCCGGACCGTGGATCACGCTCCTCAAGCGACTCATCCGCGAAGGGGCGCCCGTGGAGACCGAGATTCCTCTCCCCGCCGGGGCGGGGCGAAAAGTCCCCCGGCGTCTCGGCCCGCTCAGGGCGGCCTTACTCCGTGAGGCGCCGGGCGAACGGCTGGTCTACGTGACCGATGTGGCCTACACCCCGGCGAACGCCGGCAAGGTGATCGCTCTCGCCCGGGGGGCGGACCTCTTCTACTGCGAGGCGGCCTACCTTGACCGAGACCGGGATCTCGCGGCGGAACGGTATCACCTCACGGCGGCCCAGGCGGGAGCCCTCGCCCGCCAGGCGGCCGTCAAGCGCCTGGTTCTCTTCCACTTCTCGGCGCGCTACGAGAGGGAGGCGAAGCCACTCTGGCACGAGGCGCGCGAGGCCTTCGGGGGCCCCGTCACGGTTCCGGGTATGTGGGCTGAGGGGAAGTGAAGGAAAGCCGGAGCGTGAAGGGCAGAAGAGGGTGTCGGTATATCGGGCCCACCGCGACGCGCCCCTCCATTCCTACCGGCGCCTGGGAGGCCGGATAGACCGATAGGCCAGCGCCATGCCCCAGTCGGGGTTCATTACGCAATGTGAGTGCCATTCCACTCCGTAACGCGCGACGAGTCAGTTCGAGCGAGTGGGCTGGGTCAAATGCTGGGTGGCGGCCCGGTCCAGATACCAGATGAGACGGCCGTCCTTCGGCCGGACGATCTGGCCAGGGCGGAGCTTTGGGTCGAAGAGCTCCTCGAGGACGGCCCGGAGGGCCTCGGCCTTATCGGCACCGGTGACGAGAAACCAGACCTCGCAGGCCGCATTCAGGATCGGCGGTGTGAAAGTCAGCCGATGGTAGCCGCCATGGGCTTCAGGCGTGACGGCGACCAGCGTCTCTGTTTCGCTGAGGAGCGGTGAGCCCGGGAAGAGGGAGGCGGTGTGGGCATCGGTACCGAGGCCGAGGAGGATCAGGTCGAACCGCGGCCGGCCCTCTGCAGTGAGGGGCAAGAGCCTGAGGAGGAGTGCCGCATAGATCCGGGCGGCTTCAACCGGTTTCGGATGCTCTCCGAGCATGCGATGGACGTTGTTGGGCGGGATCGGAATGCGGTGGAGGAGTGACTCCTCCGCCATCCGGTAATTGCTGTCGGGATGGTTCGGAGGGACGCAGCGCTCGTCGCCCCAGAAGAGATGGATCTGCTCCCAGGGGAGCCCCGCGATGTAAGGTGGCCCGGCGAGAGCGCGGTAGAGACCCCGGGGCGTTGCACCGCCGGCCAGGGCGACGAGGAACCGCCCGGTCTCGGCGACCCGCTCCCTGGCCAGCCGCGCAAAGGCGGCGGCGGCCTCACGGGCCAGGGCCTCGGGGGTCTCGAAGACGCGCAGTTGGCCTCCACCCATCGCGGACCGGCTCACGTAATCTCGCCGGCATAGATCTGCATGACCGTCCGCAGGAAGGCGAGGGCCTCGTCCCAGGGTCGCTGGAAGGAGTTCCTCCCGATGATCGAGCCGAACCCGCCGCCGTCACGGATGGCACGGACCTCGTCAAAGAACCGCTTGTCGTCCGCCTTGACCCCGCCCGAGAAGATGACGATCCGCCGGCCGTCGAAGGCGCTCTGGACCACGTGCCGGACCCGCTCGGCGAGGGTGCTGATCGGGATCTTCTCCTGCTCGTAGACCTTCCTTGCCGCCGCCTGCTCGATCTCCTCGGACGGGAGCTTCACTTTGATGATGTGGGCCCCGAGCTGGGCTGCGATCTGGGCGGCGTAGGCGACCACATCGACCGCCGTCTCCCCCGTCTTGCTGAGTCCCGAGCCGCGGGGATAGGACCAGACCACCACCACCAGCCCGCATGCCTTCGCCTCGGCGGCGATCTCTTGGAGCTGCTCGTACATGGCGGCCCGCGTGGCCGATCCCGGGTAGATGGTGAAGCCGACCGCTGCGCAGCCGAGCCGGAGCGCGTCCTGGACGCATCCGGTCACGGCTGGGAGAGGGTCCGGCTCATCCAGGAGGACATCGTGATTGTTCAGCTTGAGGATCAGGGGGATCTCGCTGGCGGACTCGGCCGCCCCCCCCTCGAGGGAGCCGAGGGGGGCAGCGTAGGCGTTACATCCTGCGGCAATTGCCAGCCGCGGATGGTAGCGGGGGTCGTAGCCAGACGGGTTGGGGGCGAAGCTCCTGGCCGGGCCGTGCTCGAAGCCCTGATCCACCGGCAGGATCACCAACCTGCCGGTTCCCCGCAGGGTGCCGTGGTTGAGGAGGCGAGCCAGGTTGGCCCGCGTCCCCGGGTTGTCACTCCCATACCAGCCCAGGATTTCTCGGACTCGCTCCGTCATGGTCGACCCCCTCTCTTGGCCCTGTGCCCCATGCCTTTCACGGCCCCGCGGGCTCGGGGACGGCTCGCTGCCGGCGGGCAAAATGGAAAGCCCCCAGCAGCGCCGCCTGTGGGTTCAGGATAACATGAACCGGGATCGCCTGCATGAACTCCGCGAAGCGCCCCTTGGCGGTGAAGGCGGCCATGAAGCCTCCCGCCCGGAGCTTCGGGAGAATCTTCGGGGCGATCCCGCCACCGACGTAAACTCCGCCCGTCGCCTTCGCCTTCAGGGCGAGGTTGCCGGCTTCGGCGCCGTACAGGGCGATGAAGAGATCGAGGGTCTTCACACAGAGTGCAGCCGTCCCCGTGAGAGCCGCCTCGGTGATGACGACGTTTGGATCCCCGGATGCCATGGCCTGGGCGAGCCACGGCGGCTCCGTCCCGTGGCCGGTGTCTTTCAGGAAGGCATAGAGAAGCGGCAGCCCCATCCCCGAGATGACCCGCTCGCAGCTCACTCGATCGAACTTGCCGAGGAGGTACTGGAGCAGCGCGATCTCGAGGGCGTTGCGCGGGGCAAAGTCGGCGTGGCCCCCTTCGGAGGCGCTCGGCAGGTGTGCTTCCCCGTTCCAGAAGAGGATCGCCTCGCCGAGCCCCGTCCCGGCCGCAATCACGGCCCGGTTGCCCCCTTGGCTTGGGTCACCGACGTTCAGGGTGAAAAACTCATCGGTGGTGAGCAGCCCGATCCCGTACCCGGTCGCCTCGAGGTCATTGATGATCCACGCCCGGGGGATCCCGAGGATGCCCGCCAGGCGCTCGCCGTCGATTACCCAGGGGAGGTTCGTGGCCTCGGCGCGATTCCGGAAGACCGGTCCCGCGACGCCGAAGCAGGCCGCCGTCACCTGCGCCCCTTGCGTGAGGAAGCGGGTGACGATCGCGTCGAGGTCCTTGAAGTCACCGCTCGCAAAGGTTTCCTGGCGCACGGGCGAGCGTGGTCCCTCTGTGGGGAAGAGGGCGAGGTGAGTTTTGGTTCCACCGATGTCGCCCGCGAGGATCACGCGGCGTCTCCTCCGTGAGGCTCACTCAGCTGACCCAGAAGGGATTCAGGGCGAGCGTGCTGAGGCGTCGCTTGGTCCAGAGGAGCAAGGGCCCTCGCGGCCGGGCCTCAGCCCCGGAGCTCTCGGATCCGCCGCTCGATCACGGCGAGGAGCTCGTCGTAGGACACCCGGTCCGGGTCGAACGCGACCTCGACCGCC
>JBHIAD010000110.1:0-5639 GCA_046758405.1 Methylomirabilales bacterium (SeqCode) | reverse complement strand
AGCTCACCTCGGTCGACCCCCCGGGCTCGAGGGTGAGGCCGAAGGGGGCTTCGTCATCCCGGGACTGGCCGGTGGCACTCTGGACCTTCATCCAGATCCGGTTGATCTTTGCCCCCATTCTGAGGGGATCGGAGAGGGAGACCTGGAAGTCCCACCGATAGCCCGCTTTCATATCGGGCGGCAGCTCGGGCCCGGTCAGGGGACGCTTGGTGGGAGTGCCAACATGGACGGCAATGAGCCCTCCTTGCACCTGAACCGACTTCGGAATTTCCATCAGGGGCTTCGGCGCAGCCGCACAGGAGGCGAGCAGGAGGGCTAGAGCAAGGAGTAGGCCGGTGGGAAGGAAAGGACGCATGGTCGACCTCCTTATCTTCCAAGGAGAGGACGGGGTAAACGGTTACCAAAGGCGAGACCGATTCTAGCAGAAAGACATAGTCGGGAAAAGAGTATCCCCCCGAGTCTTTCCCAGGGCATGTATGGATGGCCCTCTGGCAAGCCACATGGACGGGGCGGACCGCGGTGCTGCGCTATCCGGGCTTCGCAGGCGGCTGCGGCGGGTCGATTCGGGGTCGTTGGCTCTCACGTTGCTTGGGCGTGCCGGGGCCACGTAAGGCCTTCCGGAGCGCCTCATAGTAGACCCCTTCGCAGGTGGATTTGCCGTGGACCGGTGTGAGCCTACGCCAGATGCGGGCACACAAGGGGGAGCAATAGGGGGAAGGCTTCCGTCTCTTCCTGCGGTGGCGGGCCTTCACCTGGAGTTGCTTTCCGCAGGTACGGCAGGTCCACTCCATCGGTTTCCCCCTTAGAGTTTCTCAGCGGCCATCATCCAACAAGCGCCGGGCACTTTCAAGGGATTCCTCACCGGAAGGCTTTCCGGGCTCCGATCCCTCCCTTCCCGGCCTAGGGGATGGCGGTACCAGGATAGCGATAGCCCGAGGGTGCTGGGGCCAGAAATAGATAGGGGTCTTGGTTTCGGCTTGCCCTCCGCTGGCCGATCCTGTCATACTAACAGGGCTATGCCGACGACACTCTTCGACAAGGTGTGGCGTGCCCACACGGTCCGTGAGCTTCCGTCGGGACAGACGCAGCTTTTTATCGGCCTGCATCTGATCCACGAGGTCACGTCCCCCCAGGCCTTCCAAATGCTCCGGGAAGCGGGCCTCCGGATTCGCTTTCCGGAGCGCACCGTCGCGACCATGGACCACATCGTTCCCACGGACACCCAGCTCCGGCCCTTCGCCGATCCGCTCGCCGAGGAGATGGCCGCCCATTTGATCCGGAGTTGCCAGGAGTACGGGATCCGGCTCTTCGACGTGGACAGCAAGCGCCAGGGAATCGTCCACGTCATCGGTCCTGAGCTCGGGCTGACCCAACCGGGCATGACCATCGCCTGCGGTGACAGCCACACCTCCACCCACGGGGCCTTCGGCTGTATCGCCTTTGGGATTGGCACGAGTCAGGTTCGGGATGTCCTGGCCGCTCAGTGCCTGGCCATGGCCCGACCCAAGGTCCGACAGATCCGCGTCGAGGGGAAGCTCAATCGGGGCGTGTACGCCAAGGATGTGATCCTGGTGATCATCCACCACTTGGGGGTCAAGGGGGGTGTCGGCTACGCGTACGAGTACGCGGGCTCCGCGATCGAAGCGATGTCGATGGATGAGCGGCTGACCATCTGCAATATGAGCATCGAGGGGGGCGCCCGTTGCGGGTATATCAACCCCGACGAGGTCACCTTTGCTTTCCTCAAGGGACGTCCCTACGCACCCCAGGACGATGCCTTCGATCGGGCGGTGAAGTGGTGGAGGACCGTTGCGACCGACGCTGGGGCCACCTTCGATGATGTGGTGGTTCTCGAGGCCGAGGCGATCCAGCCCATGGTCACCTATGGGATTAATCCGGGCCAGTCGGTGGGCGTCAACGACCCGATCCCGCGGCCTGCGGAGGTTCCGGAGTCCGAGCGGAAGTCCCTGGAGGAGGCCCTGGCCTTCATGTCCTTCCAGCCCGGGCAGCGGGTCGTCGGGACGCCGATCGATGTCGCCTTCGTCGGCTCGTGCACTAACGCCCGCCTATCCGACCTGCGCATCGCTGCCGAGGTTGCCAGCGGGCGCAGGGTGGCCACAGGGGTCCGGGCCCTCGTGGTTCCGGGGTCCCAGCAGGTGGCCGCAGCCGCCGAGGCCGAGGGGCTTCACGAAATCTTCCAGGAGGCGGGCTTTGAGTGGCGAAAGGCCGGATGCTCGCTGTGCCTGGGGATGAATCCGGATAAGCTCAAGGGGCGGGAGATCTGCGCCTCGTCGAGCAACCGGAACTTCAAGGGCCGCCAAGGGAGTCCGACCGGTCGCACACTCCTCATGAGCCCGGCGATGGTCGCCGCCGCCGCAATCACCGGCGTGGTGACCGATGTGCGGGAGTTCTTGTGATGCCCGAGACCGCCGTCCGCAGGGTAACGGGGCGCGGCATCCCGCTTGCGGGAGCCGACATCGACACCGATCGAATCATCCCGGCCCGGTTCCTCCGCTCTGTCACCTTTGAGGGGCTGGGAGAGCAGGTCTTCATCGACGACCGCACCCAGGACCCCGAGCATCCCTTCAACCAAGCCCGGTACCAGGGAGCTTCGATCCTGATTGTCGGGGCGAACTTCGGCTGCGGCTCGTCGCGCGAGCATGCCCCTCAGGCCCTTTCGCGCTGGGGGATCCGCGGGATCGTGGGCGAGTCCTTCGCCGAGATCTTCTTCACGAACTGCGTGATGATCGGGCTGCCCTGCCTGACCGTGAAGCCTGAAGATGCCCGCGGGCTCATGGAACGGGTGGCCCGCGACCCGGAAGGCGAGATCGTGTTGGATGTCGAAGGGGGGACGGTCTCGGTGGGGGGCTGGACGATCGAAGCCCACATCCCGGAGGGGATCCGGCAACAGTTCCTGTCCGGGACCTGGAACGCGACGCAGATCCTCCTTGACGCTGGTGAGGCGATCGAGGCGGTGGCGCGTCACCTCCCCTATGTGGCGGGCTACTGACCCCCCGGGTATCCCCTGTGGCCCTGCTCCCCCTCCCCGTGATACTCTCCTCAGGGCTGAAACCACCGTACGGCGTAGGCCGGTGGGCCGTGTCCAGATGGAAGGGAGAACCCGGTGAAGCAGGTGGAGCCCCAAGTCTTTCTCCTCGCCCGCCCGGCCATCAATGAAGAAGGGCTGCAGGCCTACCTCGAGGCCGTTGGGGCCCCCGGCTGGACGACTGATGCCCCTTCGGCGGCCGAGAAGTTGATCGAGGTCGCGGGGCGATCCTGCTACCGGTCCTTCGAACCGGGGCTCAATCCGAATGTGGCCAAGATCCGGGAAGGGAGCGCCGCCTACCTGGCCAACATCCTCCAGGTCAAGCACGGCAGTGTGCTCGAGCACGCGAGCTGGTCCTTCGCCTTCTATCATGTCAGCCGCGTCTTCACCCACGAGCTGGTGCGGCACCGGGCCGGGACGGCCATCAGCCAGGAGAGTCTCCGCTTTGTTCGATTGAACGAGATCCCTGCCTGGATCCCTCCCGAGATCGCCGCCCATCCCGAGGCGGTGGCGATCTTCCAGGAGACGATCGAGACCTGCGAGGCGGCGGAACGGCGCCTCACCGAAATCCTGCGGCTCGAGGGGCGCCCCTTCCACGAAAAGAAAGTCCTCACCTCGGCCATGCGCCGGGTGGTGCCGGATGGGGTGGCCACCACGATCATCTGGACGGCGAATGCGAGGACCCTGCGGTGGGTGATCGAGGCGCGAACCGAGCCGGGGGCCGAGGTCGAGATCCGCTCCGTCTTCGGCAAGGTGGCGGAGATCCTCAGGCGGGAAGCCCCGCACCTCTTCGGCGACTTCCGCGCCATTCCCCTCGCGGATGGCACCGCCCAGTGGAAGCCCGAACACAGCAAGGTCTGAGGGTGGGGCTCTTCGAGAGACCTCTTGCCCGCCAGGTCGTGTACCGCGGGGCCTATCTGGCGACCGAGCGGTGGCGCGTGAGGCTTCCGGATGGGCGGGAAGCGCTTCGCGACATCGTCCGCCCTCCTGATGCGGCCGCAGTGCTCCCGATCGATCAAGCGGGGAGGGTCCACCTCGTGCGCCAGGCGCGCCCCGCCGCGGGCCGGCTCGTCATCGAAATTCCAGCAGGCATCATCCCTCCGGGAGAGAGCCCGCGGGCCACCGCCGTGCGTGAGTGCGCCGAGGAGATCGGTCAACGCCCGAGGCGATTACGGAAGCTCTGCACGGTCTTCCCCGCGATCGGGTACTCCACCGGCCGGGTCCACATCTACCTCGGGACTGACCTCAGTGTGGCAGAGCGAGCCCCGACTGATGCCACCGAGTTCCTCGAGATTGTCCGGATCCCCTTTCCTCGCGTTCTTCGGATGGCCCTCGCCAACGAGATCCGTGATGCTCAGACCATGATCGCAGTCCTCTGGGCGGCCCGATTGGAGGGGCGAGGAGCCACGGTGCGGTCGGCCAAGCGTACCGCGGGCCGGGCCGGAAGAGGTCGGAGTAGGTGATGGAGAGGATCGACGAGCTCAGGGCCGTGGCCGTCATCGGAGCGGGGGTCATGGGGAGCGGAATCGCCCAGGTCTTCGCCCAGGCCGGCTTCGCCGTCCGGCTGATGGCACGCCACCAGGCGGCCCTCGAGGCGGCGATCGCCGAGCGGGACGCGCGGCTCCTCGCCCTCCTTCGTGTCTCGGCCCCGGGACCAGCATCGTGAGTCTTCGCCTGGCGGCTCATCTACGACCGGCCGTATCAGGGCGCAGAGCCCTCCGAGCCGAGGGTCGAGCACGCCGCCCGTCGGCGACACCGGAGTGCGGCGCCACTCTTGCCTTTCGGATGCGTTTTCTCTAGGCTAGTAGAATCACCCAGTCCGGACTGTGATGTGAACGCACCGAATCGGGGGGCAGGCGGCTCTCGCCTGCCCCACGCCCCCGGAGGAGGTCCCCATGGCACAGGCGCTGAATGAGCGGAGCCGTCTCATCCCTGGCGGTCCAGACCGGGCCCCGGCCCGGTCGATGTTCAAGGCGATCGGGTTCAAGGATGCAGACCTTGAGAAGCCTCTGGTGGGGGTCGCCCACTGCTGGATTGGGGTGACCCCCTGCAACTTCAACCACCGGACCCTTGCCGCGCAGGTGATGGAGGGGGTGCGGGCCGCGGGTGGGACCCCCATCGAGTACAATACCATAGCCGTCACCGACGGGATCGCCATGGGGACCGAAGGGATGAAGGCCTCCCTGGTCAGCCGTGAAGTGGTCGCCGACTCGATCGAGCTGGTGGCGCGGGGGCATCTCTTTGACGCGGTGGTGGCGATCTCGGGCTGCGACAAGACCATCCCGGGGACAGTCATGGCCCTCGCGCGCCTCAACGTCCCCGGGCTCATGCTCTACGGCGGCTCGATCCTCTACGGGGAGTCTCAGGGCCGGCGCCTCACCATTCAGGATGTCTTCGAGGCGGTCGGCGCGTATAACGCTGGCAAGATCTCGGCCGATGAGCTCCTCGCCATCGAGAACCACGCCTGCCCCGGGGCGGGGGCCTGCGGCGGCCAGTTTACGGCCAACACCATGGCCACGGCCTTCGAGATGCTCGGTATCTCCCCCATGGGGATGAATGGTGTGCCGGCGGTCGACACGCACAAGGCGACCGT
>JBHIAD010000109.1:0-5684 GCA_046758405.1 Methylomirabilales bacterium (SeqCode) | reverse complement strand
GGCTAGTTGGAGGGGCACTAGAAGGCTTCCTCGCTCTCGGTTATACTGACCGCGCCATGCATGAACCCGTGCAGCTTTGTATCACACCCTCTCTCCTCGAGGCCGCCGACCGGCTCATCGACCAGGACCTCGCCGAAGATGTGGGCCCCGGCGATATCACCACGGAGGCCCTCGTCCCATCCGAGGCGACCGGACGGGCTCGGATCGAGGCCCGCGCCCCTGTCGTGGTGGCCGGTCTCTTCGCAGCGCTCCGGGTCTTCACGCGCCTCGATGATCGGGTCCACACCCTGGAGCGCGTTGCAGAGGGCGCCGGTGTGGAACCCGGAGGGGTGGTCGCCCGCCTGGCAGGCCCCGTGCGGGCGTTGCTCACTGGCGAGCGGCTCGCCCTCAACCTCCTCTGCCGCCTCTCGGGAGTGGCCACGCTGACCCGCCAGTACGTGGAGGCCCTCCGGGGATGCCCTGCCCGCCTCCTCGACACCCGGAAGACGACCCCCGGGCTCCGGGCCCTGGAGAAGTTCGCGGTGCGAGCCGGGGGCGGGCACAACCACCGGATCGGCCTCTTCGATGGGATCCTTGTCAAGGACAACCACATCGCGGCCTGTGGGGGAGTGGCGCCCGCCGTGCGACGCCTCCGCGCCTTGCAGCACCTCCCGAACCTCAAGATCGAGGTCGAGTGCAAGACCCTCCCCGAGGTCATCGAGGCGATCGAAGCCGGAGCTGATATCTTGCTACTGGACAATATGGATCTCGGCACACTCCGCCAGGCAGTCACCCTGGTCCGGCATCGTGTCCCCACCGAGGCCTCCGGCGGCATCACCCTGGACAACATCAGGGCCGTGGCCCAAACCGGAGTGGACTTCATCTCCGTGGGGGCCCTGACCCACTCGGCCCCCGCGGCGAACCTCAGCATGGAGATGGAATCCGAGTAGTCCCGCCACCCGGTCCTCACGCAATCACCTGCACCCACCGCTCTCAACGAGCGACTATCCCCGCAAGAGGGCTTTGGCATGGGTCTTGCTGCACCCCAGACCCACAAAACGCATGTCCCTTTGGACACGAGAAGGCGAAGGACCCGGGGGAGGCTCACACGGTGAAGCAGGCGGATCGGACCACCGCCCTGGAGATCCTGCTACACCTCGGCCGCGAGATCACCGCCACCCTTGACCCCGATCGGGTGGCCCAGGTGGTCGTCGAGGCCGCCGGCCAGCTCTTGTCAGTCAATACCGTCCGGCTGCGCCTGATCGACGAGGCCTTCGCGACCGTACGTGACCACGCCTGCTACGCGGCGCACCCGGAATTTGCCCTCCCCCTTCCCCCCCTACGACTCGAAGATAGCTTCACGGGGCGCATCCTCAGCACCACCAAGGCTCCCCACACCACCGCGGATATCCAGCAGGAGCCCTCCTTCATGAACAAGCCGTGGGCTGAACGCCTGGGCCTGCACAGCTTCGCCGGGGTGCCGCTCACGCGGGGGGACCGGATTCTCGGCGCCATCCTCGCCCTCAGGCAGCGCCGCGATCCCTTCTCCCCCCAGGAGGTGGATCTCCTGAGCCTCCTGGCCGCCCAAGCCGCCATCGCCATCGAAAACGCCCAGCGTTACGCCGAGGCCCGCACGCGAGCCCAGGACCTTGAGACCCGGGTCCAAGAACGAACGCGGGCCCTGGAGCAGGCCTCACGCTACAAGTCGGAGTTCCTTTCCACCATGTCCCACGAACTCCGAACCCCGATGAACGCCGTCATCGGTTTCGCGGAGCTCCTCGCTGACAAGACCTTCGGCGAACTGAACCAGCGGCAGGAGCGCTACATTCACAACATCCTCACCAGTGCCCAACACCTCCTCCACCTGATCAATGACATCCTGGACCTGAGCAAGGTCGAGGCAGGTCGGACGCAGGTCCAGGCTGAACGCTTCCTATCGTCTGATGCATTGCGAGCGACCCTTCACATCGTGCAGGTGCAGGCGGTGCGCAAGCGGATTAGCCTGAGTCTGGAGGTCGCTCCCGATGTCGGGGAGGTCACCACCGACCCGGCCAAGTTCAAGCAGATCGTCTATAATCTGCTGTCGAACGCCGTGAAGTTCACCCCGGAGGGGGGGTCCGTCACCGTCACTGCCAGACGGGTTCACGGTTCAGAGTTCAGGGTTCATAGTGGGAAAGAGGCTGGCCATGAACCATCAACCATGAACCATGAACGGCCCCGAGATTTTCTGGAGGTCAGCGTCACGGACACCGGCATCGGGATCCCCTCTGACCAGTTCCACCGTCTCTTCCAACCCTTCAGCCAGCTCGACAGCTCGCTCGCCCGGGAACACCAGGGGACCGGGCTCGGCCTGGCCCTGACCCGACAGCTCGTTGAACTCCAGGGAGGGCAGATTTGGGCGGAAAGCGGCGGGACTGGTCAGGGGAGCACCTTTACCGTCCTGCTCCCATCGGCACCCCGGACCCGCCCGGGACCTATCCTCGTCGTGGACGACGAGGAGACGATCCTCGAGGCAGTCGGCACCGCTCTGACTCACCAGGGATACACGGTCGAAACGGCCGCCTCCGGCGCGCGCGCGCGCGGGCGACTCGAAATGGGCTGGCCCGCCCTCGTGATTCTCGATCTGCAGATGCCTGAGATGAGCGGGTGGGAGCTGTTGCGCTGGATCCGGCAGCAGAATGCCCCGATGCCGATCCTCATCCTCTCTGGGGTCGAAGCGACGGAAGCCATGCGGGCCGTGGACATGGGTGCGCAGGAATTCCTGACCAAGCCCTTCTCCGCTCGGATCCTCGTCCAAACCGTGGAGGCCCTCCTCGCCAGGACCGAGCCCGCTGATCGAGGGTGAGGGGGGATAGGGACAACACCCAGCAGAACTCGACTACCGATCGTAGGGTTCAACAATCAGGTTGGTCGTGGTCTTCGTGACTGCGGCGAGGGCCTGGATCCTGTCCACGGTGTCCCACAACAGGCCGAGGTCCGCGACCTGGACCTGCACCACCACATCGAAATGCCCGGTTACCACGTCGGCGTGGGTGACCCCAGGTAGCCCGCGAATCTCATCAGCGACCTGCCGCTCGTGCGCCTTCAGCGCCTCGACAAAGATGTAGGCTCGGACCATGGGCGGCCCCTCCAGGGAGACTCCATCACTCTTCCCCACCGGGTGGGAAAAAGCAAGCGGATTTCTCCCTGATTGACGAGTGGGGGCGGGGCCCTGCCGGCTAGCCTTGGAGGATCTTCCCTGCTACCGAACGGAGCTCGTCCAGGAGGGTCCGGTTCCGCCGCCGCAGGCGGGAGAGCTCCACTGCCCGGGAGACCGCATGGAGCATCACCTCGTTCTTGAATCCCTTCACGATGAAGTCGAAGGCGCCGAGTTGAAGCGCCCGGATGGCGTTGTGAGAGCTTGGGTGGGCGGTGACAACGATGACCGGGGTCTCGGGGATAATCTCCTTCAATGCCGCAAGTACCTCAAGCCCAGACATCCCCGGCATCATGAGGTCGAGCAGAACCACATCGATGGCCTGCTGCTGGTCCCGCGCGATAGCGATCGCCTCGCTCCCCGTCCCCACCATGTGGACGTCGTACCTCTGGTGGCGGAGCAAGTCCCCATAGACCTCCTGGACCAGCTTCTCGTCCTCCACCAAGAGGATCGTCCCTTCCAATCCGGCTGCTGACGGTGGGGGTGAGGTCTCTTCCTCACCCTGCAGCGTGGCGGCCCGGACCGTCTCGAGCTCATGGAGGTACGCGAGGGTTCGCTCCAGGTCCCGGCGCAGGTGGCGGACCTTCAAGAGGGTCCGGACCCGTGTCAGGATTTCCGAGCGGTCCACCGGCTTCGTCAGAAAATCGTCCGCACCAATCGCGATGGCCCGCTCCTTCTCCTGAACCTGTCCCAAGGCCGTCACCATCAGGATCGGCGTCCCCTCCATGGCTTCCATGGCCCGCATCTTGGCGCAGAGCTCGAATCCAGACATGTGTGGCATCAACACATCGAGGATGACAAGCTCAGGGATTTGGCGCGCGCACTCGGCAAGGGCGCTCTGCCCCCCCTCAGCCGTGCGGACGTGAAACCCGACCGTCTCAAGCCACGTCCCGATCAATTCGCGACTCTTCTCATCGTCATCCACGACCAGGATGTCCGCACTTCCGCTCTGCTGTTCCATCTCGCCCATGACTCCTCCTCGACTCGTCCTCCGGGCCGGCGCCAATGGTCCCGGGCCTAGCCACCCGGGAGCTCTCTCCCTGGTGGGAGGGTCACGTGCAAAAATGGGACCAACGAAGCGGGATCGGCGAAGCGATCTGGTAAAGGGAAATCAGGCAGTTTTGTTGAAAGCAAGACAGGTGAGGGTCAGAACAAGGGAGCGATCTTCGGCGGTAAAGTAGAGGCGCTGCGGCTCGCGGAATTCGATCATGAATCGGCCGGTCCCACCGACAAGGACGACCGGAAAGGTGTCCCCTGCAGTCCGGTGAATCTGTGCCCGCAAGGTTGCCCGAGAACCAGCCCCCCGCAGGCGATACTCAAAGAGGGCCTGGGTGGTCTCCGGAGGAACCTGGTCATGGAGCGCAATCGGGATCATGGCCTCCTGGACTCTCTGGGAACGGGAGGGAGAAGGAGTTGCGGACGATGCGTCGGAGCGATCAGATTCCCCCGGTGCCAATGGACCTGGGACTTGGGACCTGGGACCTGGGACCTGCGGCCCACGAGGGGAACCCGCAGGGAGACATGGTCCATTCAATACTGGTCCCGGCCACCCTCGCCGAATGACCCCCCACCGTGATCACGCCCCGATCCTCCCCCTTCACGCGGGGACCGTTCACGAGCCTCGCTCACCGTCAAGGGACGTCCCCCGAGGTCACGACCGCTCAGGGTCGAGATGACCGCCTTGGCATCATCCTCCGTCTCCATCTCGACGAAGGCAAATCCTCTAGACCGCCCGGTGAACCGGTCAGTGATCAGCTTGACACCGCTCACCCGCCGTCCCCCCTCTTCGAAGAGGGCCCGCAGCTGCTCCTCCGTCGTTGAGAACGGGAGATTCCCCACGTAGACCCGTGTCCCCATAAGCCCCGGCTCCTTTCGCTATCTGCCTTCCCCTTACCCCTCTTCCCCTGCCTCCGGCGGGACCCCGTAAGGCCCTTTCGGGCAAGGGTCGCAACAGCACCTGCGACTCCGTCCCTTGCTGGAAGCTCCCACCGGAGCAACACCGAGCTGCGCCGGAACGAAAAAACCGCTGGACCCGATCCTCGCGGTATCCGTACAACCCATCCCGGCGGTATCGTCTGTCACGGAAGCCAGGCGCACTATATGGGGTTGTACCCGAATTGTCAAGGGAACAAAGGGGGTTCAGGGGATTCATTCGAGACGAAAAATGCCAAGAAAGTCACCGGGCCACGGAAGTGCTCCCCGGAGTCGGGTTGACAAGGGGAGACGGCACGGCACCGCCACCCGGGTACCTAGGGCCCTGGTGCCCCACCTGTTCACGACTCGTCACAACAGAGGAACCGTCGCAAGCTCATCCACAACCCCTTCCAGGCCTTTCACCACCCGCGCCATCTGGTCGTACCTGATCTTGTCCGGGGTGTCCTGTACGGTGTGGTAGAAGGGGTAACGGAAGGGACCGGTATCGGTCACCATCATCCCCGGGTACCCCTCGTGCCAGAAGGCCCAATGATCCGACCAACCCACCCCAGTGATGCCACCAGGGATGGCCGCA
>JBHIAD010000108.1:0-5741 GCA_046758405.1 Methylomirabilales bacterium (SeqCode) | reverse complement strand
TGGTACCTGTAATGATGTCCGTACCCCTTCTGGTGCCCCCCTCCCGCCTCGGCTGGTGGGGCGATGCCTCCTACCGCCACACTGGCGATGAGGAGGCCGGCTGCGATCCGTTTCATGCTCCCGTTCCTCCTTTGCCTACCGGGGGCCCACATGGGAAACCCGCAGTAACCAGGGCTTCCGTGCCAGGGAATTGGTGTGTGAGCCGTTCTGTGCGTCATCACCCGTATTAGATTAGACGATGGCTGCGCCAATTTATTTCACGGGTGCCGGGTGGGTCGCGGACCGTCAGGTACCCTCTCCGGTTGAGCAGGACGGGGGGTGTCGGGTGTGGGCCAACACGGGTTTCCCTTGACACGTGTGTAGTGGTGTGGATGACTAAGGGCCGGTCACCTGGCGTGGGTCGACCCGGGCGGTCGCCGGTGGGCTTTCCGAGATCAGCGGAGGATTTACGGTTCGGATGAATGGGGCAGGGCTGTTGGTACGAGGTCTGAAGGCCGCCGGGGTGGACCAGATCTTCACCCTCTCCGGAGATCACATCAACCCGGTCTACGACGCCTGCCTGGACGCGGGCATCCGGGTGATCGACCTCCGCAGCGAGTCCGCGGCGGTGCACGCCGCGGACGGATACGCCCGCATCACCCGTCACCTCGCGGTGGCGGTGGTGACGGGGGGGCCGGGGCACACCAACGCCCTCACCGGCCTGGCCACCGCCCACGCCATGGGGGTTCCAGTCCTGCTTATCAGCGGGAGCCACGAATCCGCCCTCACCGGCCTGGGTGCCTTTCAGGAGCTGGATCAGGTTGCTCTGGCCCGGCCCATCAGCAAGTGGAGCCGGGCGGTGACCGATGGGCGACGGATTCCGGAATATGTCGCCCTGGCCATCCGGGAGGCCCTCTCCGGCAGGCCGGGGCCCGTTCACCTGACGCTTCCGATTGATGTCCTGAGCCGCGACGTGGAGGAGGTCCCTCCCGTCCCGGTGCCGACCGCGCTGCAGGGCGGGGGGGAGGCTGATCCCTCACTGGTGGAGCGGGTGCTCGAGATGCTCCGGGAGGCGGAGCGGCCGGTGGTCATTGTCGGCAGTGGCGCCTGGTGGGCAGGAGCGGAGGAAGAGCTCCGTGCCTTCATTGACCTGACGCACCTGCCGACCTTCACGATCGGTCTGAGTCGCGGGCTCCTCTCTGATGACCACCCCTGCTGCTTCGGGTACGCCGATCCCCTCCTGAACGGGGTGGCCCGGGAGTTCCCCCGGGCGGATGTCATCCTGATCCTGGGCAAGCGGACGGACTATCGACTCGGGTTCGGGGGTCCCCGGGTGTTCAGCCCGGCCGCCCGGGTGATTCAAGTCGATGTCCTGGCCGAGGAGATCGGCCGGAATCGCCCTGTGAGTCTCGGCCTCATCGCGGACGTTCGCTTAGTCCTCCGCCAATTTCGCCAGGCCATCGGGACGGCCCCCTGGCCTGAGCGCCCCTGGCTGGCACATCTCCGGGAGGTAGCAGGGCGGTGGCGCGCCGGGCTCGAGGCCAAAGAGACCTCCGACGAGGTGCCGATCCATCCCCTGCGCCTCTGCCGGGCCCTGCGCGAGCTCCTACCCGCCGCCGCGGCGGTAGCGATCGACGCGGGGGACTTTTCGCAGTGGGCCCGGATCGCGCTTCGGGCGCGCCGGCCCGGCCGGTGGCTTCGCCTCGGGCCGATGGGGACGCTGGGGGCCGCCATGCCGCTCGCCCTCGGCGCCAAGGCTGCGCATCCCGACACCCCGGTGGTCGCGGTCGTGGGGGATGGGGGCTTTGCCTACCACAGTTGGGAGCTTCACAGTGCCGTTCGCCACGGGCTCCCCATCGTCGTGGTCATTGGGAATGATCAGGCGATGGGGATGGAGCGCCAGATCCAGCAGGCGCTCTACGGCCCCCATCGCGTGGTCGGATGCGAGTTCGGTCTCGTCCGCTACGACCGGGTGGTGGAGGCGATGGGCGGGCATGGGGAATTCGTGGAGAAGCCGGGGGAGCTCCGGCCGGCCCTCGAGCGGGCCCTCGCCGCGGGTCGGCCCGCCTGCGTCAATGTCATGATCCGTGGGGTTCCGAGTCCCCTCACCGAGGCGAGCATCGCCGCCAAGAAGGCCCTCTACAGGTAAAGACGCTGTGGTGGTCGGGCGCGAGGAGCCCCACACGCTCCGGCCTATCTTTGCTGGCTGTGCCCCCTCACTTTCCCCTTTTCGTCCGAGAGGGGTTTTCCCTATACTGGTGCAGGCACCACCCGTTACCCAGGGAGGGTGAAGTGAAGGATGATGTGAAACAGGCCCAGGAGAAATTGCACAGGTACTGGAGTGGCGCGCGGCGGTACTTCCTCGCCGGTCTGATCATCGTGCTGCCCACGCTGCTCACGGTCTACATCTTCTGGTTCCTCTTCAGCCTGGCGGGCGCATTTCTCTCGCCGACAATCCGCACGCTGCTCCGGCTCGTCTTTGCCAACGAGATTGTTCCCCTCTTGGTCACACCTCTCAGCGTCCTGATTACGGCAGGGCTCATCTGGCTCATCGGATTCACGGGAGCCGCCTTCAGCCGACAAGTCTTCGAACGCACCGAGGCCCTCTTCCGCCAGATCCCCTTCGTCCGGGGGATTTATCGGACGGTTCGACAGCTGATCGATCTGTTCTTCGCGAGAGATCGTTCCTTCAAACAGGTGGCCCTCATCGAGTACCCCAGAAAGGGGCTGCACTCGATCTGCTTCGTGACCAATCGAGAGCGCTGGTTGCTCCCGAATGAGCCGGGCCAGCGGGTCGTTCCAGTCTTTGTGCCGAGCACGCCGAACCCGACCTCCGGGTATCTCATCCTGGTTCCCGAGGAGGACATTATTGCCTTGGACATGAGCGTGGACGAGGCGATTAAGGTGATCATCTCGGGGGGCATCGTCTCACCGCCAGCCCATGTCCTTCCCGAGGCGCCCCTGCAAGAGACACGAGCGGATTGAGAGGGGCAGCGACGCGGGCCAGCGGCAGGCATGACGGATCACGGATTGAAGCGGATGGTAATGACGTCCCCGTCCTGGACAATGTAGTCGCGGCCCTCGAGGCGCAGGATCCCCTGGCGGCGGGCGTTCGCAAGGGAGCCTGCGGAGACGAGCAGCTCACATGCAATCACTTCAGCCTTAATGAACCCCCGCTCCATGTCGGTATGGACCGTCCCGGCCGCCCGCAGAATCCCCTCACCGCGCGGCAGCGGCCAGGCCCGGACCTCCTCCTCACCCACGGTGAAGAAGGTCATCAGGTCGAGGAGGTGCAGGCACTGATGGAGGAGCCGGGTCGAAGTGCGTTCCCGCACCCCCAGGGCCCCCGCGAAGACCGCAGCCTCCTGGGGGTCCAGTTGGCTCAACTCCCACTCGATTTGGACGGGACAGACGATGAGGTCCGCGTCGGTCTTTACTCGGAGGTGGGCAAGGGCCGCGGGGATGGGCGCCCCCAGCGACTCCTCGCCGACATTCAAGAGGATCAGCACGGGCTTGAGGGTCAGGAGGGCGTAGCCCTTGAGGATCCGGCTCTCCTCCTCGCTCAGGGCACATTCCCGTAACGGCTTTTCCGCCTCGAGCCATGCCTGAGAGCGACGGAGCAGATCAAGTTCGCGGTCCCCCTGGTCCTGCTTGCCCCGCTTCCGCCCCTCCTCGATTCGGGAGATCCGTTTCTCGACGACGAACAGGTCGTTCACTAAGCAGAATGTTTCAAAGGCGTTGACGTCCCGGACAGGGTCCACGGTCCCCTCGACGTGGGGGACCCACGGATTCGTGAAGGACCGGACCACGTGGAGGAGGAGATCGACCTCCCTGAGCGCCGCCACGAGCTGCCGCTCCATTGCTTCTGGGTGACTCCCCCTGCTGAAGGCGGGGAGATCCTGGCAGGTCACCGCGATCGGTGTCGCCTTCGCAGGTCGGAAGAGCTCGGCGAGGGCCTCGAGGCGCGGGTCAGCCACGCGGGCAGTGCCGACGGGGGCCGCAAGCTGCCCCCTGCCTACCAGGGTCTCGCCACCCCCCGTCAGGAGGCGGAAGAGGGTGGTCTTCCCCGCGAATGGTAGGCCGATCAGGGCGATCTGCGTCACGGTGTCCCCCGAGGATTGGTCACTCTTACCACCCGTGCCGGACGCTGTCAACGCGATCCCCGTATGTTGCAAATCGGTCCCACTATGTTAAGGTACGGTGACGATTGCCCGGGAGGGGATGTGAAGACCTATCTCGACATCGAAACGGCATTCGACGGGACGATCACCGTGGTCGGTCTCTATCGGGCTGACCGGGGCTTTGTGCAGTTCGTCGCGGCCGAGGTGAGTGACCTCAGGCTCTGGCAGGCCCTGGAGGGGAGCCACACCATCTGCACCTACAATGGGGACCGCTTTGACCTTCCGGTGATTCGGCGCCGCCTCGGGCTTGACCTCTCGGCCCATTTTGCCTCCCATGACCTGATGGTTGACTGCTGGCGCCTCGGGCTGAAGGGGGGGCTGAAACGGGTCGAGGCCCTGCTGGGGCTTCAGCGGACCACTGTCGGCTTGGATGGCCTTGAGGCCATGCGGCTCTGGCATCGGTACGAGACGGTGGGCGACCGGAAAGCGCTCCATCACCTCCTTGCGTACAATCGCGAGGATGTCCTGAACCTGGAGGTGATCGACGGCCTGTTGCGGGAGCGCAAACGATGCGGATAGCCTTCACCACCCTTGGCTGTCGCCTGAACCAGTTCGAGACCGACCTGATGGCAGGGCAAGTACGCGCCGCGGGATTTCTCCCCGTCGCCTTTACCGAGTCCGCTGATGTCTACGTCATCAACACCTGTACGGTGACCGAGCGGGCAGACGCCGAGGCGCGCAGACTGATCCGGCAAGCCGTCCGCCGGAACCCATTCGCTCTCGTCGCCGTGACGGGGTGTTACGCCCAGGCCTCCCCCGAGCGGATCGCGGCGATCGAAGGGGTGGACCTCATTCTGGGGAACGCCGAGAAGTACGATCTGATCCGGCACCTGCGGGATTTCGGGTGGGGAGATGGGAGCGCCGGGTGGGGTCAGGAGGGGGTGCCAGCGATCCGTGTTGGTGAGGTTGGCCGTCAGAGGAGCTTCCAGGCGGCACCGGCTCCCGACCGCCCAGATCGCAGCCGGCCCTTTCTGAAGGTCCAGGACGGGTGCAACTTCGCCTGCACCTTCTGCATCATCCCGGCGGTCCGCGGGCCCAACCGTTCCCTCCCCCCGGAGGATGCCGTGACGGAGGCCCGGCGCCTCATGGCCGCCGGGTACTCCGAGATCGTCCTCACCGGGGTAAACCTCGGGACCTACGGCTTCGATCTCACCCCACGGGTTTCCTTGACGGATCTGCTCAAGCGACTGCTCGAGGCTGCGGACGGCGCCCGGTTCCGGCTTTCGTCCCTGCATCCCCACGAGGTCACCCCTGAGCTGATCCGTCTGATGGCCGAGTCGCCCGCACTCTGCCGCCATGTCCACCTGGCGCTCCAGAGCGGCGGCGACGACATCCTGCGTGCGATGCGGCGGAGCTACCGATCACGCCACTTCCGCGAGGTAGTGGAACGCCTCGCGGGCACTGTGCCCGGTGTCGCCATCGGGGCCGACGTCATCGTGGGCTTTCCCGGTGAGACCGAGGCGGCCTTCCGGAACACCCGAGACCTGATCGCGACCACGCCGGTGTCGTATGCCCACGTGTTCACCTACTCGCGGCGTTCGGGTACCTCTGCGGCGGACATGGCCGGGCAGGTTGCCCCGG
>JBHIAD010000107.1:0-5802 GCA_046758405.1 Methylomirabilales bacterium (SeqCode) | reverse complement strand
GTCCTGCGTGCGCGGAATCTGGTTCCAGGTGAGCGCCCGGACCTCGAGGACCAGGTCAGGCGCAAGGTGATGGGCAGGGTTCTCCGGACGGCCAAGGTTACGCTCAGTCCGTCCATTTCCGTTCTGCTCTCCAACGGCGTTCGCCTGCCCGCCCAAGTCCAGAAGTTCAGTCCGCCGGTCTCCTTGCAAGAGGGTCAAACGTCCGGGCGCGACCTGGCACTTCTCAAGGTCGAGGGTGAGGGCTTCCCGGTGCTCCCGTTGGCCAACTCCCGGGAGGCGAAGATCGGCGATCCGCTGCACATTCTGGGCTTTCCCGGGGTGGTGCTGAGCCACGAGCTCTTGAACCAATCTTCCACTGTGGAAGCCTCGGTGACCAACGGGGCCATTTCGGGATTCAAAGAGGACCGGTCCAACCAGCCGATGATCCAGACCGATGCTCCTGCGGCCTGGGGAAACTCGGGAGGCCCCGCTGTCACCGATCAGGGTGGGGTCGTCGGGGTGCTGACCTTTGTGTCACTGGCCCCCGGGCCGGGGGGGAGCATCGTCCAGGGGTTCAACTTCATCATTCCCAGCGAAGCGGTGGGGCGCTTCGTTGAGGGGACCGAGGCCCGGCCAGGGTCGGCAAGTGAATTCAACACCCTCTGGTGGGCCGGACTGAGACACATGTTCGAGCAGCGCTTCACGCAGGCTGAGAAGCGGTTTGAGGCGGCCAACGCCCTTTTCCCCGACCTGCCCGACGTCCAACGGATGCTGGCGGAGGCCGAGGACAAGATCAAGAATCCGCCCCCTCGGCCCTTCCCCTGGCCATGGGTTGCGCTCGGGGTCACCACGGTGAGCCTCGCTGGATTCGGGACCATCTGGGGCCGGCGGTGGTGGAAGAACCGGTATCGGATTCTCCCTTCCGACGTGGTGCGACTCTTGGAGGGGGGGCGGAAACCGCTGATCCTGGACGTGCGCAAGGAAACCGCTTACGAGGCGATGCCCATCAAGGTCCCGGGGTCGGTGTACATCAAACCGGAGGAGATCGAGCGGGATGTGAGCTTGATCGAGCCTGACCACTCCCGTCCCGTGCTTGCGTACTGCAGCTGACCGGACGAGGCTAGCAGCGCCCGTGTGGCGCGGCAACTCAGGCGCGTGGGGTTCAAGCACGTCAACATTCTCAAGGGAGGGCTCGGGGCTTGGGCCAACGCCGGCCTCCCCATCGAAGCGAAATCCGCCATGTCCCAAGTCGGCGTCGAGCTCTATAAGTCCCTCCTCAGTGGAAACGTGTAAGTACTCCCCAGCGGATTCACCAGGCCGTTCGCACCGGAAACGGTAGTGCAGAAGACCATCACCCTCAAGACCGCCAAGCCGCGCGACGTGATCGACATCACCTCGCGTGTGGCAGCCGTCGTGGCCGTGTCGAACGTCAGGGACGGCCTCTGCACGCTCTTTGTGCGTCATGCGACCGCGGCTTTGATCATCAACGAGAACGCCGATCCTGGGTTCCGGCAGGACATTCTCACCCTTCTCGACCGGCTCATCCCCGAAGGCATCTGGGAGCATGACAAGGTGGATGACAACGGGGCGGCGCATCTCAAGGCTGCGGTGCTCGGGCCCTCCGTGGGGATCCCCATCAGCGGTGGGAAGCTACTCCTCGGGACCTGGCAGGGCATCGCCCTAGTCGAGCTGGATGGGCCGAGGGAGCGGCAGATCGTCGTGGATCTTCGAAGCTGACTGCCAAGCGGTATACTGCTTTGCGTATGACACCCTCCAGCGGATTCACGACGGCATCTTCCGTGGCCGAGCGGGTGACCTCGCTCTGGCGCAGACCTGGGGCGCTCCTGCTGCTCTCTTGCTACGAGTTGGGGCACCAGCCGCTGGGCGTGGCCTCGCCCCTCGGCTTCCTCGAGGATGCCGGGTGCGCGCCCGAGACGCTGGACATCGCGGTGGAGCGCCTGGACGCGGAGCGGGTCGGACGGGCCAGGTTCGTGGGGATCTCTGTCCCCATGCATACCGCCCTTCGCCTGGGTGTCCGCGCCGCCGAGCGAATCCGGCAAACCAGCCCCCGCTGCCACATCACCTTCTATGGCCTCTACGCCGTCCTGAACGCCGAGTACCTGCTTGAGCAGGTTGCCGACTCGGTGATCGGAGGCGAGGTCGAGAGCGCGCTCGTCGCCCTCATCGGGGACCTGGAGCGTGGCGGCGTAGGCGACGTGGAGGGGGTCGTCCGGCGAGGCCGGCCGACCCGACCGGTGCTGCGACGGCTGTCCTTCGCCCTTCCGAGCCGGTCTGCGCTTCCGCCGCTTTGGAAGTACGCCCGTCTCGAGCGTGACGGGGGGCGGGCCCTTGTCGGCTATGTCGAAGCGAGTCGGGGGTGTCTCCACCACTGCCTTCACTGCCCGATCCCGCCGGTCTATGATGGCCGCTTCTTCGTGGTGCCCGGGGAGATCGTCCTCGAGGATATCCGTGGCCTGGTCCGGGCCGGAGCCGCCCACATCACCTTCGGCGATCCGGACTTCCTGAACGGCCCGGGTCACTCCCTGTCCGTCGTCCGGGCGTTACACGCCGAGTTTCCGGACGTCACCTTCGACTTCACCGCCAAGGTCGAGCACATCCTGGCGCGGCGAGCGCTCTTCCCCGAGCTGGCTGAACTCGGGTGCGTGTTCATGGTGTCTGCCGTCGAGTCGCTGAGTGACACGGTGCTGGCCAACCTTGACAAGGGGCACACACACGCCGACGTCTTCGAGGCCCTCAAGATCGTTCAGGGCGCCGGCATCGCCTTCCGCCCCACCTGGGTCGCCTTCACGCCGTGGACGACCCTGGAGGATTACCTGGACATGCTGGAGTTCGTCGAGGCCCAGGACCTCATCGATCACGTGGACCCGGTGCAATGGTCGATCCGGCTTCTGGTGCCGCCGGGATCCAGGCTTGTCGGCAGCCCGGCCATGCGGCCGTACCTCGGCCCGCTGGTCCAGGAATCCTTCTTCTATGGTTGGGCCCATCCAGATCCGCGAATGGACCGGCTCCAGCGGAGGGTGAGTCGCGCCGTGGAGGAGGAGGCCGAGACCCGGGACGATCCGTGGATCACCTTCCATCGGATCAAGGCGCTCGCGTGGGCGGCTCATGGAGCCGCGATGCCGGCCACGGCTGACGTGACCGCGGGGCGAGGGCCCAAGCGCGCTCCGCGTTTGACCGAACCATGGTTCTGCTGAGCGGAGCCAACCGAGGGCCAGTTCGGCCCTCTGGACCCTCATGTATAAGGAGGACAACGATGGCTGAAGGTAAGGAGCTCGAGCTCAAGGAGAAGATAGAGAAGCTCTTCGACGAGTCGATCAACCCGGCCGTGGCAATGCACGGGGGGTATGTGGAGCTCTTGGACGTGAAGGACCAGACGGTGTTCGTCAGGATGGCCGGAGGCTGCCAGGGATGCGGAATGGCCGACGTGACGCTCAAGCAGGGGATCGAACGGTTGATCTTCGAAGAGGTCCCCGAGGTCACCGAGGTGCTTGACGTCACCGATCACGCCACCGGCAACAACCCCTACTACACGCCCGGCAAGATGTAGGAGCACCCCTCGGCCACTCCTACTGATCCCGACTACCACCTCCCGGATGGAGGCGTTCCTCCGGGCGGCCGAGGCGCCGGGGGTTACCTCGGTCGCTCACACGCCTGGAGGAGGCGGTCTGCGAGGTCGAGCAGGCGCCCCGTCTCCCGGATTCTCTCCACCCAGCGGCGTGGGACTCCCGAGTGCCCGACTCGACTTCCCATGACCGCTCCAGCCACCGCCCCGTTGGTGTCGGTGTCCCCGCCGGCGAGGAGGGCCTCTGCCAGCAGGGCGGTCTGTGCCAGATCGTCATCCCAAGGGCGGCTGCGCTCGGCGACGTCCACTTCTCTCACTCCGTTGGGGAACCTCCCCTCGATCATCCTTCGGGTCCATCCCTCGAGGCCGAGCCCCAGCGCGTTGCCGGCCGCCACGCCCAGGATCACACCGCGGTAGCGGTCCCTCATCGTCGCCCAGTCGGTGGCACCGGTCGCCCTGGGCCGGTCGAGGAGCCGCTTCAGACCTTCGATTTCCATGTGAGCCGTGCCCCCATCAGAGGGCGTTCTCTGCCCGCGCGCAACTCCCCGAGTTACTTACCGTAATATGGCCCTTGGGGGCGGCTGGGGGTCCCCCGCAGTCGAGCGCCTTCGGGCCTGGGTCTCGTCTGACCACGCACAGGACCCCCCCTCCCTACCGAGAGGGCTGGGCATTTTTCAGCCAGCGACTTCGCCTAATCAGGGTACTCCCTCTTGATCGGTCACAAATGCCCCGATAGTTCCTATTAGGGACCTGGCGGCCGCGACAGGCGAAAGCGGCCCTGGGGCAGGGCTGTCCGGACAGCCTTGAAACCGGGGGCCACGAGCCTGCAGGCGATGTCCGGCTGCCACAACCCAGCAAGGTCAAACTCGAAGGGAGAGCGAAAATGATGGCGGCAAGACGACAGATGCTCTGGCTTTTCCCCCTGCTAGCGGTGGCTCTGTTCCTTGCGGGTTGCCCCAAGGCGCCTAGCACGACTCAGACCGGGGCAATCGCGCCGATAGCGCCGGTTCGGGGCGAGTGGGCCCCGATGGCTTCTGCTCGAGGTGGCTCCGCCTCCGCGTCCACAGTCCCGGTGCCTTACGGAGCCCCGGCGGGAGCGTCGGCATTCAAAGACTTCGCGGCTAGAGGGGCGCTTCAGGACATTCACTTCGGCTTCGACCGGTACAAGATTCGCCCAGCCGATGCTGTCATCCTGGACAAAAACGCCCGCTGGCTCCGGGACAACCCGGACTCCGTCGTCCTGATCGAGGGGCACGCCGATGAGCGGGGGACCAACGAGTACAACCTGGCCCTTGGCGAGCGCCGGGCCAAGGCAACGATGGACTATCTAATCGCCCAGGGGCTCGAGCCCAGCCGGTTCATCACCCTGAGCTATGGCGAGGAAAATCCGGTCTGCATAGAGAAAACCGAAGGGTGCTGGGGTGAGAATCGCCGCGCGGGCTTCCTTGTGAAGCGCTCGTAAGGCGAACAGCTCTTTGAGCGTGGGGTTCCTGGAGGCCCTCACCCTGGGCTCTCCAGGAGCCCCGGCTCTTTCCTCGTTGCCTGACGTTGGGGCGTGAGCACAACCCCCGGCGGGCACTGACTCGTACCCCCCCCAAACATCCCCTGTTCTGTTTCCCCGGCCCCCGGGACCAGTCCGCCAAGTCAAGTAACTCATGGCGGCACCTCGGCAAACAGTTTATATTCCTTCTCTAAAGGAGGAGCGATCATGGCCGAACTGATCCACGTCTCCCGGGTGAAGATCCTCAAGGACAAGGGGCCCGTGCGCCGGGCCTACATCGAGAGCTTTTCCGAGCCGGTGCGGTACGGGCTCCACGGAGGGATCAAGAAGTTTTACGGGGTGGAGCCGGAGGAGGAGCTGCCCGCCACCCTGGACCACGTCGTCGCCGCGGTGGCGGGGTGAATGACCGGGACGCTAGCGGGGGCGCTAGCGGCGCGGAAGATCCCGAGCTACCCGGATCGGCTGTCCTCGGACGTCGAGGGAATCATCGAGAACGTGGACGGCAACCCTTTGATCACAAAGATCAAGGTGCACTACAGGGTCAAGGTCCCCAAGGGCAAGCGCGAGGAGGCCCAGCGGGCCATCGAAGTTCACGAGAAGGGCTGCCCCGCGGCCCAGTCCGTAAAGCGTGGCATCGCCATCGAGTGGGACGGTGAGGTAGAGGAGGACTAAATAGGGCCCCAGGATTTGGAGTGATCTCGGGACAAAGATGCCAACACGCCGCCCCATGGCAACGCCG
>JBHIAD010000106.1:0-5821 GCA_046758405.1 Methylomirabilales bacterium (SeqCode) | reverse complement strand
GCCGCAAGGGCAAGGGCTGGAGCGGTGTCCCTGCCTGTGGGCTCGAGCAGCAGATTCGATGGCTGCAGGTCAGGCAACAGGCGACGAACCTCGACCGCATGGGTTTCGGCCGTGACCACCAGGATGCGATCTGGAGGAAGGTGGGCGGCGAGGCGGCTGAAGGTCGCCTCGAGGAGAGAACGGCCGCTCCGGAACGGCAGGAACTGTTTTGGCCGAGCCGCCGTGCTGAGGGGCCAGAAGCGCTCACCCCGACCCCCGGCGAGGATCACGGCGAAGAGATGCGGGAGGCCGGCTCGAGGCAGCCGCCGATTGCGACCGCGAACGCGACCCGTTCGCCTCGGCCTCACCCGTCCCCCCGCTCGGGACGCGCGTAGTCATCCTGAAGACGCACGATGTCGTCCTCGCCGAGGTAGCTGCCGTTCTGGATCTCGATCATGATGAGGGGGATCATCCCGGGATTCTCCAGCCGATGCTGGGTCGCGACCGGGACGTAGGTCGACTCGTGGGTGCTGACATGGAAGGTCCGATCGCCCACGATCACCCGGGCCGTGCCGGCCACCACGATCCAGTGCTCGCTCCGGTGATAGTGGATCTGGAGGCTCAGGCGATGTCCGGGGTCCACCTCGATGCGTTTGATCTTATACCCCTCCCCCTCTTCGAGCACGGTCCATCGCCCCCACGGGCGAGTGACGCACTGGAGGGGATTGTTCGGCATCTTCATGCGGGCTGATCCCACCTCACGTTGATCAGACATCAGCTTGCCCCCTCCTGGCGGCGGCGCAGGTACCACAAGCCTCCACCGGCGATCAGGATCAGGATCAGACTGACCACCTGGGCCACGCGGAGGGATCCCAGCATGAGGCTGTCGATCCTGAGCCCCTCGATGAAGAATCGCCCGACCGAGTAGAGGCCGAGATACGCCAGGAAGAGGCCTCCCTTCACCGGCGCCAGTCGCTTCCGCAGGCCGAAGTACAAGATGCAGAAGACAAGCAAATTCCAGGCCGACTCGTAGAGGAAGGTGGGGTGGAAGTACTCGTACTCTGCGAGGGCGGGCGGGCGGTGGGATGCATCGATGTAAAGTCTCCAGGGCAAATCGGTGGGCGTCCCAAAGGCCTCTTGATTGAAGAAATTCCCCCACCGACCGATCGCCTGGCCAAGGGCAAGGCTCGGTCCCACGATGTCCAGGTACGTGGCCACGGGCAACCCTCGACGCCACGCGAACACCACCCCCGTCCCCACGCCCGCAAAGATCGCCCCATGAATGGCCAACCCCCCCTCCCAGATGGCAAGGATTTTCCAGGGGCTCATCCCATAATAGTCCCAGTTGAAAAAGACGTAGTAGAGCCGGGCTCCGATGAGGGCGGCGATCACCCCCACCGCAACCGTGTTGAGGAGTTGATCGGCATCCTCGCCGCGACGCTCCGCCTCCCGCTTCGCAATGTGAGACCCCAGCAGAACCGCGACAGCGATCAGGACACCATACCATCGGATCGCGAGCGGCCCAATCTGGAGGATGATCGCACCGGGGGAGACAAGCACTAACCCGCCTCCCCACGGGGTCGGAGACCCCACCCATCGCCGGCCAGAGACGCCTCTCGCGCCCGCACTGCGCGCCACTCGCTGAGCGCCTCCCGAGTGCTTCGAAAGGCGAGGTCCTGCCACGGGAGCTGAGACGGGGCAAAGAGACCGACCTCGAGGGCCTCGTGGCAGGGGCGCGGGGCGCCCCCACGGACCCGGGCAACATACACCACCGTGACCACAGGAGACTCCGCATAGGCATAAACGTTGAGCAGATTGAGATCCCCGATCTCGAGCGCCACCTCCTCGCGAGTCTCCCGGATGGCCGCTTCCACAACGGTCTCTCCCATCTCCACAAATCCGGCGGGAAAGGTCCATCGGCCCCGGGCCGGCTCAATCTCGCGCCGGAGCAACACCACTTGCCCTTCGACGACGGGCAGAGCCCCGGCTACCACCTTCGGGTTCTGATACAGGATGAAGGCGCAGCGGTCACAGACCAGCCGGTTTCGCCCCTCGGCGTCCACGTAGCAATCCGCAAGCGCGCCACCGCATCGGGGACAGAATCGATCCCCTCGGAAACCCTGACTCGTCACGAGTGACCCCCTCCAACCCAGCCATGAAGCCCGGGACTGCCTCCTCCCTCCGCCACATCTTCTCCGGGTCTCCAGCGCGATCGTGCGCCCCGGGGGGAAGGTTAGTTGGAGGGACCCTTGGAGGCCGCCGACCGAAGCCGGCGTTTCAGCCGCTTCAGATGAAACCGCGCGTGCCGGAGGCCCGCGCCATCTTTCGCAGCCAAGGCCCGGTCGCGTTCGGCCTTCAGGGCCCGGATCCTCGCCTTCAACGCCTGCCCGGCCTGCGGCCGTGGAACCGCCCCCTCCTCCTTTGGCCGAAGACCCAGACGGACCTCTTCCGCGATGATGGCCTCAATCAGATCTTCCTTCTTCATCCCAGAGACCCCCTGGATCTCCGGATACTTCTCGAGGGCGAGCTCACGGAGTTTGGTGACCGTCATCCCTTCCATCTCTTCGCGTTCCATCTTTCCCCCTTCGGCAGCGCGGACTGGTGGATTATAGGTGGTGGGACCCTGGAAAATCAAGGAGGTGCTCGCCTACGCCGGCTGAGGTTCACCCGGTGATACCCGACCACGGACTGAGGGATTGATCGGGGGGGGCCGTCGCCCTCGCAACGACCGCCTTCCTCATGGCCCAGGTCCCAGGTCATCCGGAGTCCCTGACCGCGCTCGTGCAAAGGGCCTGGCAGCACTACCAGCGGGCACAAGAGTTGCTCCGCGAGGGGAACTGGGCGGGCTACGGGGAAGAAGTGAAACGGCTGGAGAAAATCCTTCGGAAGTTGTGGGAGGGAACCGACCGCTGAGGCGTGCAGAGGTCAGGATGAACTCTCCCACGGGGTGCGCCGTCAGCCCGGTACGACAGCACGCCGAATCTCACGACCCCATTCCGACCCAGAAGGATCCGTCGGGGGAGACTTCCTTCTTCCAGATGGGAACGATCTCCTTGAGGCGTTCGATGGTATAGGCACAGGCATCGAGCGCAGCGCGCCGGTGGGGGGCCGCGATCGCGATGACCACGCTTGCCTCTCCCACCTCGAGGTGTCCAACCCGATGGACGATGGCCACCGCGGCAATCTCCCACTTCTGGGAGGACTCAGCGGCAATCTCACGCATCTTGGGGATGGCCATCTCCGCATAGGCCTCGTATTCCAGATAGGAGACCGTACGGCCCCGGCTATGGTTGCGCACGACCCCAACGAAGGTGGCAACGGCCCCGCAGTCCGGGCGCGTCACCGCGGCCACCACATCGGCAACAGCAATCGGCCGGGCCGTGATCTCAAACATCACCACCCCCGCTCACGGGAGGGATCATCCCCACCTCGTCCCCCTCGCGTAGGACATCCGAGCTTTTGGCAAACTCCCGATTCACCGCAATCATCAGAGAGGGCATCAGGGGGCCGAGGCCGGGGTGCTCGCGGGCGCACTGCTCCACAAGGTCACCCACGGTGCTCCCGTCCTTCAAACGGACGACCCGCTCCCCTGCCCCCACCGCTTCCCGGGCTGCGGCGAAGAACCGGACCTGTACCTGCATGATCGCCCCATTTCACAGGAATCGGCGCCGCTCCAGGATGACGAAGAGGCGCTCGACGTCCCGTCCAAGGGCTTCGGCTTTTGCTGAATCTCAGCCTGGATCCTCTGAAGCCCTTTGCTACCAACCCCTTTCATCCTGATCGCTCACGCTTTTTATGGTACGCTAGCATGTAAAAAGAACGCATGTCAATCGATTCCATTGATTTCACGTGAAGTTCCCCTTGACCCATGGCATCTCCCTATGCTACTTAACCGCTTTGAAAGAGCGACCTGCACAGGCCGTTTTTCAGCTCTGAAGGAAGTAGAGTTATTGTTTAGTATTGACTTGCAACATATACATGACAAAATAGATTATGAAAGTATTATAACTACCTGTTATAAAAATAGGAACTGAGCCATCCAACGACGAACACGAAGCAGGGGGCACGGATGGTCATCAGAGTGCTAGCCCCTTCCAGGAAAGAGAAGGGGCAGGCCTTTGATCTGTTGGGGAGACAGCTCTTGGACACCCTCGGCTTCGTGGACTCCTTCCGGCGTCTGAGAGTGACGGGCGCGGGCCCGATCCTGGAAATCCGGGGGCGACATCGGTCAGACGGAGCACCATTTATCGGCCTCGCTCTCGGCTACACCAGACCAATCGGGGGGGCAGATCTCAAATCCTTCTACCGGCGCTTCAGGCGGGAGCGATCCCGAAACAAGAAGCTCCTCGGTCTCGTCCTCTCCTGCACCCCCCCCCACCGCACTGCCAGTCGCTGGCTGAGAGAGCTCAACCAGACCCACCGACCGGCCTTCACCTTCTACGAACCGGAGGCGTTGATTTCCCCGCTCGCCGAAGCTGGATACGTGGCGCCGCTCCCCCAGATCGAGCGGGCCCTCATGGCCTGCTCCCCCCTTCCCGAAGGGGTCCGGTACCTCATCTTCTTCGGGGGGCAATTCTACTGGCTCCGGATGACCATCGGGAAGGGCCGGGCCGCAGCCTTTCACCTCCTGACCGCGGACGGTCGACCTGTGAACCGCGTGTTGGCTGCCGAACTCAGACGCCTCGAGCCAACGCTGCGGGATAAGAAGCCCATTGACCTGGCCCTGCGCGAGGGGGTCCTGCTGGCCATGCTTCGCAGGGAAGCTGCGACGGTGGATGAGATCCTCCAGGCTACACACGAGACCAGGCAGGCCGTTCAGACGGTCCTGCAGCACCTTGAGAAGGAGGGACTGATCGTTGCCCACCGGGGCAAAGGGCCAGCGCGTCGGGAAACTCGTTTCGGTATCCAAAAGGGCTTCGCCCCCCTCCTAGCCCTCGCCCGGCAGTTTTTGGGGGGACCACACCGGTTCACCTTCCTCGCGGCGGAGGCCTCTCAGAAAGGCCTCGAAGGGGACCTGACACGATTTCTAGAGGACCGGTTTCGCCTGCAGTTCCGTCCTGGGATCACCCAGGATCTCGTCCGAGTGCTAGCAATCTCGCCCTCGGCCCTTGAGCATGTGCTCTTCGGCGAGCGCGAGTACCTGCCCCGGGAAGTCACCGCTCCGGAGCCCGCCACGGACACCGGGGGGGTCGGGGCACCGCTGCCGCGGGAGTCACTCGAACGGGCCCGGATCGCCTTCGTAAACGACCTGCTCCTCAGGGCCATCCGAGACAGCCTGGAGCCCGGCTTTTCATTGACCCTGACCGCGAGACACATCCGGGCCTATCTCACCCGTGTTGCCGTCAAGGGAGCCACCGTGCAGGGCCCGGCCTTCGCCCTGCGATCCCTCTTCTCCCACACGCGTCCTCAGGCACCGGAAGGGAGCGCGGAACTCCCGATGGAGCTCGGAACCGTGATGATGCACATGCAGGAATATGAGCAGGCCATCGGGTACCTGGATCGTGCCATCCGGGATGGCCGTGACCCATCGCGTCTCAAGGCGGCTTGGAACAACAAGGGGCTTTGCTATTTTTACAGGCGACGCTTCCCCGAGGCGATCGAGTGCTTCAATGAGGCGATCAAGCACGACCCCAACCTGAAGCAGGCCTGGCTCAATAAGGCCTTTTCCCTCCGCGAGGTGGGTGATACCGCGGGGGCCCTCCGGTGTGTGCGACGGGCGATCGAGATCGACCCTCGATACCAAGAGGCTCGGGAGCTCCTTGGCCGCCTCCGCGCGATTGAGGCCTAGGAACGCACCCACGCTGGCCGGCTGGCACGCTGGAAGGCTTGCAGGCCAGCAAGC
>JBHIAD010000105.1:0-5849 GCA_046758405.1 Methylomirabilales bacterium (SeqCode) | reverse complement strand
CGGCCCGCTCACCGATCCGGATGCACCGCTCCGCCTCGTCGATCTCGATCCCCTCGGCGCCGACCACAGCGGCCTTGCCCATCCCGCGAGCCACGATGGCGGCGTGGGAGGTGCTGCCGCCCCGGGTGGTGAGGATCCCCTGCGCCGCATGCATCCCCCCCACATCCTCCGGCGAGGTCTCTGCCCGCACCAGGATCACCCGGTGACCCTCAGCACTGAGGCGGACAGCCTCCTCCGACGAGAAGACCACCACCCCCTGTGCCGCACCCGCCGAGGCCGCAACCCCCTGCGTCAGGTAGCGACCCTCGCCCTCGGCCGCCCGCTCCGCCTCCGGATCAAAGACCGGGAGTAGGACCTCATTGAGCCGGTCGGCCTTGCCGAAGCAGATCAGGGCCTCGTCCGTGGTGATGAGCCCCTCCTCGACCATCTCCACGGCGATCCGGAGCGCCGCGCGCCCCGTCCGGCCGCCCAGACTGCGCGTCTGCAGAACCCAGAGTCGTCCCTGCTCAATGGTGAACTCAATGTCCTGGGCGTCCCGGAAATGCCCCTCCAGGGCGGCCTGAATCGCCACCAGCTTCCGGTAGGCCGCCTGCAGCCCTGGGGGGGATGCCGCCTCCCCCATCTCGCCCAGGCCTCGCCCAGTCCGGATCCCCGCCACCACGTCCTCCCCCTGGGCATTGGTCAGGTACTCCCCGCTGAACCGTCGCTCCCCCGTGATGGGGCTCCGCGTAAAGGCCACGCCCGTCGCGGAAGTCTCCCCCCTGTTCCCAAAGACCATGGCCTGGACGCTCACGGCCGAGACGGTATCCTCGGGCAACTCGTTGATCCGGCGATAGGTGATCGCCCGCTGGTTGAAGCTGGAATCGAAGACCGCCTTGATCGCCCGGAAGAGTTGGTCCAACGGCTCGGCGGGAAACTCCTCCCCGGTCACCCTCCGCACGACCCCCTGGTAGGCCTCGACCAGGTGCTCGAGATCCGCCACCGTGAGCTCGGTCTCATCCCGATACCCCTGCCGGTGCATCAGTGCCTCGAAGACCGGCCTGAGGTGCTGCGATCGGGGGACCCCGAGGACCACGTCAGCAAACATCTCCACGAAGCGCCGATAGCTGTCCCAGGCGAAGCGCGCATCCCCGCTCTGGCGGATCAGGCCAACCACCGCGTTGTCGTTCAGGCCCAGATTCAGGACGGTGTCCATCATCCCGGGCATTGAGACCCGGGCCCCCGAGCGGACCGAAACGAGCAGGGGATCCGTGGGATCGCCGAGCCGTTTGCCCATCGCGGCTTCGAGTCGCGCCTGATAGGCCTCGACCCGGATCCGGAGATCCTCCGGCAAGATCGAGTCTTCCTGGAAGTACCGGACCGCCTGCACGGTGGTGATGGTGTAGCCGGGCGGGACCGGGATGTACTCCCGGCGACCGGTGTCGGGGTCGCCGTACTCGATCATGGACATCTCGGCAAGCCCCGCCCCCTTGCCCCCCAGAAGCAGGTGCCGCGTCTTAGAGTCAAGCCCTGCCGACTCCGTCTGGCCGGCCCCGAAGAAATAGATCGGCTGATCGGAGCGATCGGCTGAAGCGACGGGGGCAGCCGCGCGGACTCCGTTGATCTTCTTGCCTACCCATGCCACGAGTCGCGAGAAGGAGGGAAATCTCTTCGGAGCCGCATTAGAAGCCATTGGGTGAACCTCCTTCTTATTAGGAAGTCCTGCCGGACAATCCGGCTTCCGCCATCCTAAAGGGCGCGGCAGGCGAGGATGAGGGCTGTAGCCGGCGTGATGACTTAATGATGTGGTCTGCTTTGCGATAAAATTATTTCATTCATATAATTCAATTAGGGAATACATTTCATATGCCTGAGACACTGCTACCACCCTGAATCCCCGATGTCAATCCATTAATTTCTTATGCTTGGCAAAACGAGAAGGAATAGATTGGCACCCTTCAGATCTGTGCCGGTGATACGCTCGGTCTCGGAAACGAGATGGGTGCATCCTCGGGTGTAATCTGGGGGACTATGAGGGGATATTCAAAGACACCAAGAGTCGAACAACAGCTCCCATCCGGAATCGCCAGGGTGATCGCGTGAAACTCGGTGGCAACCTTGTGATAATAGCCCCGGTTCACCCATCTCGGCCACTGCTCGGCGACCCGTGTGGGTCCCTGATTATAGCTCACAAGGGCCGGGGCGATCGCCTCGAATCGCTCATGCTGCTGCCTGAGGTACTCGATCCCCACCGCGACATTGAAGTACGGCTCGTAAAGTCGGCGGCGGGAATACTTCAGGTTGAGCTTCGCTGCCGCCTCCCTGGCCGCAAGGGGCTTCACCTGCATCAGGCCCATCGCCCCCTTGGACGAGCGTGCCTTGGGCCGGAAATCCGATTCCACCGCCATGACGGCGAGCACCAGGCGGAAATCAACACCGCGGGCCTTCGAGGCGGCGATCAGAAAGATGGGAAAACGTTGGTCTTGCAGGATGGGACTCTCGGAGTTCCGGCTTGCGATGTAGTGGTGGATCGACTGGACAACCTCCGAAAGCCGGTTGGGCGGTTCCCACGTCCAGACCGTATGCCTCCCAACCCCCTGAAGGGCTGGGTCGTTTCCTGTCCAGCCAAGGATCAGGACCAGAACCGATACCAGCACCCGGCCTGCCAACTGTAACCGCCTCTCCAACCCATTTCTCCCCACACCCTTCGAAACACCTCGGGTGCACTCGCCCCCGCGGGCATCATTCTGATCAAGATTTCCAGATCGCTGGTCCATCTGACCTACCTGTGGGAACTCCAGAAGTATCGAAAAAACATTGTACCCCGTCAACCGCGGGGATGCAAGCCAAAATCCAGGTGCCTCGACAGCGGGTGACCCACGCTAGACCCCAGCACCTCGGCTGGCGGCCACGCCCGTCAGGCACTCTATATCCGGAACGAGTGCGGCAACTTGCCGGTTCCCCCCGTCTGATCCTCGACAAGCCCGACCTCGGCGGCGGCACCCAGCCCCAGTCGGATCGCCCGCCGGATCTGGGTACGCCCCCATGGCCCCTGGGCGAGGACGCAACTGTAGCTCGCGCTCTGATGAGTCTCGATGATCAGGCCGGTTCTATGGTGAGCTCGGTCGTCACCGCGATCGCCCCCTTGAGCGACCGGGCGACCGGACAGTGGTCCGCGTGGATGGCGTGGGCCCGTTCGGCGACCTCCCGATGGTCGGCCTGCACCCGCAGCCGGTAGCGGACATGGATCCGCTTGATGACCAGCACCTTGCCGTCCCGCTCGATCTCACCGGTCGCCTCGGACTGGAGGCGTCCCTCTCCCGCCGGTACCTGGCGCGCCTCCAGCGCGCCTCCGAAGGTCCCGGTCAGTCAGCCCGCCGTCGCCGCGACGACGTAATCGAGGGTCGTCGCGTGCGGCTCCACCACCTTCGTGTCCACGCCGTAGTGCTCGGCCACCGCACCGTGGACGCCGAAGAGCACCGGCTGCTCCTCCGCCGGCAGGTAGGCCCGCCGCAGGGGCCCTTTCACCCGTTCGATCCGCACCGCCGACCGATACGCGACCTCTCCCATCACCATCTCCTTCTCAGCGCCTCCAGTCGTCGAAGGCAAAGGGGCCGCCCCCGAGGAGGAGGATGGCGACCGAGGCCAGGAGGAGGACGAGGGCGTACTCGTACCCCCCGTACCTTCCCTGCTCCAGCCCGTGAAGAAAGAACCCCTGACCGATGTGCACGAACAGGACCGCTCCGGCCATGATGATCACGTGGATCAGTGCGCCGATCCGGGTGAAGACCCCGAGGAGGAGGAAGGCCCCCCCCACGAAGTGGCCGAGGATCACGAACCAGGCCGCAAGCTGGGGGAGGGGGACTCCCACCTTTGCGTTGAACTGGGTGAGGCCCTCGGGCGTGAAGACGAAACCCCCGAGGTAGCCGTGCATGAGGAAGATCCCTCCCAGGGTGACCCTGAGCACCGTGACGCCGTATCCGCGTGCCTCCGACATCGCTTCCCTCCCTCGTGGTGAGCATCCCCGGGCCCTTGCGCTTCTCCCACCCGGGTCCCGGTATGGTGTCCCCGTATGATAGCGCAAAGCGGGTCGAACCCGGAAACCTTTTCGGAGGATGCGGGCGGGCATGGATGGGGCTGGTGGGCGAGCGCCGCGGCCCCGGTCAGGCCGGCCACGATCCCTTCGCAGTAGCTCAGGTCATGACTGCGGAGAGGTTCGGGCGGATTTGCAGATGGTCTTCGACCCTCCGCACACCGGGGACATTTTCGACCAGGACCCGCAGGGCCCGGTGGACTTCGGCGTCGCGGACGAAGCCCAACAGCCCCACGACCCCGTCGGCCACGGTGACCGTTACGGGGGGCCAGTCCAGCCAGCCGACCTGCTTCAGGGCTGTGGAGATCTGCCGATGGATCTCCGCGTCGGTGGAGGAGACTTCCGCCGGGACGACCGCCGGACGCATGGCGAGGGCCCGGATCAGGTCCCGGCGGCTCACGATGCCGACAAGGCGGTTCTCGCGCACGACCGGGACCCGCTTGATCCCGTGTTTCTCGAGGATCCGGGCGATCTCCTCGACCGGCGTCTCCTCGGTGACAGTCACCACCGGTTTCCGCATCACGTCCTCGACCCGCCTTCCGTGGATCCGGATAAACTCGCTGGCCATCTCCTTACGATCCGCCAGAAAGGCCAGCCACCATTTCCTACGGTGGGGGCCCCGAAGTCGGTGGACCAGGTCGGCCTCGCTCACCACGCCCAGGATCTCGCCCCCGTCCCCCATCACCGGGACGGCGCTCACCCCCTGGTCCAACAGCAGCCGCGTGAGGTCTTCGACCGACATCTCAGGCGTCGCCGTGACCACCTCTTCTGTCATCACATCTCTTGCCAGCATGGCGCTCCTCCTCTCCCCCGCGTCCCCGAAGAAAAGCAAAAACCCCACAAGGCTCCCCCTGAGCCCTGCAGGGCTTGCAACTGCCTGCCGCGAGGATCGTCCCAGCCGTCTTCGCTACCCCGGATCCATTGCTTCCCCCTTCGGCCGCCACTCGGCGCCGGCCTCGGGAATCAAGCAGCTGCAGCATATGGCCGAGGGGCGGGCGGTGTCAAGGGGACATCGACCACCGTTCCCGGACCCGTTGGATCGCCAAGAAGCAGCCGGCCACGACGAGCCAGACGACGACCCGCAGCCCGGGAAAGTGGCCGAGGAAGCCTTCCGGGGGGACGAGTCCAAGGGAGCGCGCCAGGACAACGAGGGCCCCGTAAACCAGGACGGCCCCGACCATCGCAACCTGGGTAATCCGCAGCCTCTGGAAGACGGCAGCCGAAGACCCGAGCTCGACCCCCTGGCTGAGTGGAGAAATTGTCACCGTACCCCCCCCCTTTTTTTCCGGCCGACGAGGGGTAGCAGTATTCGCGCTAAGGCAGCTGCGGGCGCTGGCTCCCGACGGCGGGACTTTCCCACCAGCTCAACCCGTCGAGGATTCAGTCGGCGATCTGAAGGACCGCGCCGGTCGTCGGCCGGACCCGGCCCCCGTGGACCTCCACCTCCTCGACGTAGCGGAGGGTCTTCCTTCCTCCCTGCATCCAGTACACAGCCTCGAGGGAGATGCCCGTCGCCCGCCGCACGATCTCCGGAGGGAGGGACACCATGGGATACGCCTCTGCCCCTGCCAGCAGGCGCGAAGGCGTCACCGGAACCTCGAGGCGGGTCAGGATACCCTCCGGCCCGCGGACCCCCACCCGCAGGAGCACCTCTGACAGGGTGTGGCGACTGATGTTGGTGAGACGCAGGAGGAGGACGCGCGGCCCCCCCGGCCGCTCCACCATCCCCGCTGACTCCACTCGCAGCGCCCCCCGGCTCTGCCGGAGAGGGGGCGGA
>JBHIAD010000104.1:0-5874 GCA_046758405.1 Methylomirabilales bacterium (SeqCode) | reverse complement strand
AAGGGTCGGGAGAAGGCACGGGATCTAGTTTTGCTTTTGAGGTTCTGAAAGAAACAGGCCTTTTCGAGGTCATTCTCCGTAATAGTTAAGGCCTAACAACCGGTTTGAGACCGACGCTCGCCAAGCTCGCGCTGCTCAACCGGAACGCTAGATGACTGAAAGCGCGTGATTGATGCCGTACCCCGCACACTGGTTACCTAATCCCAATAGGTGTCGGTGTCCTTCCACCAGGGGCCTCCGGAGCTATCCGTGCGCATTCTGACCCTACCAAGACTGGCGCTCCTCTTAAGCAGTGCTCTCGTGTTTGCCAGAGTCGGTCAGGTGGCAGAGGCGCAACGATACAAGACGGCAACCTACTTGGACTGCCCAGCTGAGGAGCGGGTCGGCCGGAGTCTCTGCTTTCTTGTCGGGGAACAGATCCGAAAGTCAGCGGCCTTCTCTCTTGCGGTTGATCCTACAGATGCGTTCGTCCGCGTACGGATTCACAGTGTCGATGTAGATACGCCGCCTGAGGGTCAAGCAGCCTCTGTCTCGGTTATACTGACCCTCGCAAAGGGCGATAGCTATCTTCACGATCAGATCCTTTTCGTCGGCCGAAATGCCGTAGAAACTGCCGCTGTTAGCATCGTTGCTGGCATTGACCAGTATCTTGACCAGCTCTTCAAAGACGCCGCTCGCGAGGGCAGGCAGCGCAAATGACACCCCTCTTGTGTAGGACCGCTACATCACGTTGAGCGCCCGGTGTGAGCAACCGGGAACATGGGTAACGGAGTAAACCGGGCACGTAGGTGACACTGCCATGGTTGCTCCGGGTCAGCCCCGGATCACGTAGTCCCGCTCGTCCCGAAAGGAAGGTACCGGACACTGTTGGGGAGGTAACTCCTTGAATTCTCTGAAGATGGTTCTGACATCTTTGCGAGTGAAGGGGGGAGCAGGATAGGAGGAAGAGGGAGCAATCGACCAGGAAGAGGACACGGGCGGCCACGGAGGGCCGCCCCTACGCGGATGACGTGATGGACAATAGATAATACACAGGGGGAGGAGATCAAGAACCAACTGAGGTGAACACCATGAGGGGAAAAAGGTATGCGGGCGGATTCCGGATTGAGGCCTGGGCCTTGACTCGGCGCGCGCTTTCAGAGATGGGTTTGTGTTAGTCAGAGCCGCCGGCGGGACAAAGTCACTATCCGTGTTCCGCGGCCCGGTAGGCCATGTCCAGGATTTCGACGGGGTGGAAGACCTTGATGGATCGACCCCGCTGCCTGAGCCCCATGGCGATCTGCATGGCGCAGCCGGGGTTTCCGGTGATGACGGCCTCGGCCCCGGTGGCTTCGATGTTGTCCAACTTGCGGGTGAGGAAGGCCCTGGCGGTGGCCGGTTCCAGGATGTTGTACACGCCCGCCGATCCACAGCAGAAGTCGGATTCGTTGAGCGGCACCAGCTCGAGCCCGGGGACCCGTGCGAGGACGTGCCGGGGTTCCGCGCGCACTTTCTGGCCGTGGACCAGGTGGCAGGCATCGTGATAGGTGGCCTTGAGGGGGACTCGTCCGAGGCGCCCGTTCGCCTCGATCTCGGACAGGAATTGCAGGATGTCCCGGACCTTGGCGCTCAAGGCCTCTGCCCGCTTCGCGTAGCGGGGATCGTCCTTCAGGAGATCGTGGTACTCCTTCATGAGGGACCCGCAGCCGGCGGCGTTGACGATCACGGAGTCAACCTGGGCGCGCTCGAAGGTCTCGATCGTCCGGCGCGCGAAGGCCTTGGCGGCCTCTCGCTCGCCTTCGTGGGCCTGGAGCGACCCACAGCACCCCTGCCCGGGAGGCACGATGACCTCACACCCGTTCTGGGCGAGGACCCGGACGGTGGCGGCGTTGACGTGAGCGAACATGATGCGTTGGACACAGCCGCTGAGGACACCCACCCGGTATCGCTTCTCGCCGCGGGCCGGCGTGACCTCGGGGAGCGGGGGAAGATTGGGCATCTCAGCGGGGGGCGGCAGGAGCTCCTCCATCACCGCGAGGCTTTCCGACACCTTGTGAAGGAGTCGGCTGCCCCGCACCAGCCGGTGCAGCCCCAGGCGCTGGTAGAGCTTCCCCAGTTGGATCACCCGGCGGACCCGCTCCGGGTACGGGAAGACGCTGAAGATCAAGCGCCTCAGGAGACGCTTGCCCAGGGGCCAGGTGTAGTACCGGTGGATCTGGCCCCGGGTGGCCTCCATGATGGAGCCAAACTGGACGCTGGAGGGGCAAGCGGTCTCACAGGCGCGACAGAGAAGGCAGGCGAACATATGATGGACGACGCTCGGCGAGGTGACGTCGAGGGTGCCGTTGTGCGCCGCCTTCGCCAGATAGATGCGACCGCGGGGGGAGTCCATCTCATTGCCCAGCACGAGATAGGTGGGGCAAGTCGGCAGGCAGAACCCGCAGTGGATGCAGTCGAGGATCTTGTCATATTCGGGCGGGTCGAGGGTGTCGAAGCCCTGCTTTCGCAGCCGATCGTCGGTGTGGGTCGGCCTGTCCATGGTCAGATGCCTCCCACAAACCGGCCCGGATTCAGGATCCGGAGCGGATCGAATTGCTCCTTGAGCTGTCGCATGAGACGGAGTCCCTTCACCGGGCCCCACACGTCAATGTCCCGCTTGGCTTCCACCGGGGCGTCAAGCACCACCACGGTTCCCTCGCCGCGGGCGATTGCTGGACGGAGCTCCCCCAGGGCGTTGCCGAGGGCCGGGGCGAAGACCGAGGGCGAATGATCCCCCCTCAGATAGTACCGGACAACCCCCGAGCCAGCTTCAGCGACGATGGCGCAGTCGAGTCTCTGGCGCATAGCGATCTCTTCGCCCATGCGGACGGCCTCGGCCACGCGGGTCAGGAGGACGCTCGCCTTGAGGGTTGCTGATAGCCCCTCCTTTGCCCCTGCGCGGAAGTCCCGGACGGCCTGCCAGAATCTCCGGTGATGCTCCTCGGCGAGGGGAAACCCGCCGCGGGCCCCTGCCGCGGCGCAGATCTTCCGGACTGCGTCAAACTGCCCCTCGACTGCCTCATCCACAACGCTGCCGATGGCGACGGCGAGGGCATAGGTTCCCGGGGGCCAGGGGATGCCGGTAGCTGCCGCCACCTGCGCCAACGCCTTCGGATTGATCAACTCCAGCGCGGTCGGCGCGAGCGGGGCCGTCGTCAGCCGATGCGCGGCGTCGGCCGCCTCCTCGGCGCGGGAGAACTCGGCAAGCCAGGTCCGCTCCACCGCCTGGAGGGGATAGACCCGGAAGATCGTCTCCACGAGGATCCCAAGGGTCCCCAGGGAGCCGATGAAGAGCTTGTTCATGTCGTAACCGGTGACGTTCTTGACCACCTTCGCCCCTCCCTTGATGATCCGGCCGTCGGCCTGGACCACCCGGATGCCGATCAGGAGATCACGGGCTGAGCCGTAGCGAAGACGTCGCGGGCCGCTCGCGTTTGTCGCCAGGATGCCTCCAAGGGTCGCCCGCTCGGGATTCGGAGTCTCGAGCGGCAAGAACTGCCGGCTCTGGCCAAGGTGGGCCTGGACTGCTTGCAGACGAGCCCCCGCTTGGATCACGACCGTCGTGTCAGCAGGCTCGTGCTCGATCACCCGATGGAGGCGCCCAACGTCCAGGATGAGGTCAATCCGCTCGGGTGGAGCCCCAAGCCCCATCTGGGTGCCGCCCCCCCAGGGGGAGACGGCCAGTTTGTGCTCGGTGGCGTACCGCATGATGGCGGCGACCTCTTCCGGAGAGTCGGGCCGGACCACCGCCTGGGGGACCAGGCCGTCCACGGCATACCCGTCGGGCCCGGTTGCGTACTGGGCCCCGACAATCTGGGCAAGTTGTTGGGTCAGATCTGCCATCGCTCCGGCGGTAGCTGTCAGGAGGCGGCGGGGGATTCGGGCACCCCATGGGTGCTGCCGTCTATGGTCGACTCCCCTCCATGCATGCCATTAGAAGCGCTGGGCGATGCCCTGCTTCTCGATCTCGTGGGGCTCGGTGCGAAGTCGCCGTCTGCGGCTGCCCCCCCCGACCTCGACACAGGACTTGTTGGTGGGGAAGATCTTCCCGGGGTTCATGAGCCCGTCCGGGTTGAAGACGCACTTGACCTTCCGCATGGCGTCCAGGTCGTCTTCGGTGAACATCATGGGCATGTAATCCCGCTTCTCGCGGCCGACTCCGTGTTCTCCGGTGATGCTCCCTCCGACCGCGATACAGCGCTTCATGATCTTCGAGGCCAGCTCTTCGACCCGATGGAGCACCCCCTCGTGCCGCGCGTCGTACAGGATGAGTGGGTGAAGATTGCCATCACCCGCGTGGAAGACGTTCGCAACCTGGACTCCGTACTCCCGGCTCCACACGCCAATCTCGGTGAGGATCTGGGGAAGCTTGGTCCGAGGGATGACGGCGTCCTGGACGTAATAGTCGGGGCTGATGTGCCCCATGGCCGCAAAGGCCGCCTTGCGCCCCTTCCAGAGGAGCAGACGCTCGGCATCATCTTTGGCGACCCGCACCTCTCGGACATGGTGCTCCTTGCAGATCGCAATGACGGGATCGGTAAGGGCCTCAACCTCGGCCCGTGGCCCATCCAGCTCGATGAGGAGGACGGCCCCGGCATCGGTGGGATAGCCGGCGCGAACCCCCTTCTCGACCGCCTGAATGGTCAGGTTGTCCATCATCTCGATGCAAGCGGGGATGATCCCGCTGGCCACGATTCCTGAGACGGTATTGGACGCATCCTCCATGTTCTCGAAGACCGCCATCAGGGTCTTGACGGCCCCGGGCTTCCGCAGGATCCGGACGATGATCTTGGTCGCGATCCCGAAGGTCCCCTCGGAGCCGACGAAGACACCGGTCAAGTCGTAACCTGGGGGGTCCAAAGTCTTTCCGCCCAGTTCGACCACCTCGCCGTCCGGCAGGACCACCTCGAGGCCGAGGACGTGGTTCACGGTGACGCCGTACTTGGGGGTGTGGACCCCTCCGGCGTTGGTTCCCACGTTCCCCCCGATGCAGCAGGCGGTCTGGCTGGCCGGATCGGGCGCGTAGTAGTAGCCATCCCCCTGGAGCTTGTTGCTGAGCCAGATGTTGACGAGCCCCGGCTGCACCACCGCGCGCTGGTTGGGGGTGTCCACCTCCAGAATGGCATTCATCCGATTGACGCCGATCATCACACCGCCCTCGAGGGCGAGGGCCCCTCCAGCGAGGCCGGTCCCGGCCGCGCGAGGGACGAAGGGGATCCCCTCTTCGTGACAGAGGCGGACGATTTGGGCAACCTGTCCCGTGGTGCGCGGGAGGACGACGATATCCGGGAGCGCCTTGAAGATGGTCAGCCCGTCGCACTCGTACACCCGGCGTTCGTCCTCATTGACGATGACCCCATCCCTGCCCACAATCCGGGTGAGCTCGGCAGCGATTCTCGACGCGTCAGCTCTCTTCACGGTTATCACTCCACTTGCATCCCTGGGGAGGGGGGAGGGGCGGCCAGCAAAGAAACAGCCGCTTGTGGATTGTAACAATGGTACCGGGAAATCCAAGGATCTCTGGAGGACACTGTAGGCCCAGGGGTGAGGATGTGTCAACCGGAACTTGCCGCTGCAAGGCGATTGTGCTTGACAGCCACGGGGGGCGTGAGGTAAATGTCCCTATGTCGCTCCTCGAACAGAGCTTCATTCCACGGAAAGCTACCCGCCTGTGCCTTGCCTCGGGGGGGCTGCTATCGACTCAGTAGCGGGATATTAAACCCAAGGTGTTGGCCCGGCCGACCACAGAGGGCGGGAGCTGGTCTCTCAGTCTCAGTAGCTAGCGCGAGCCGGCAGGCCGGGTTTCTGGCAGTGAGAGGGAGGAGGGTCATCATGGAGCGCACGAAGAAGGAGAGG
>JBHIAD010000103.1:0-5921 GCA_046758405.1 Methylomirabilales bacterium (SeqCode) | reverse complement strand
GACTCAGAAGGCGGTCGCTGTGGGTGCCGCTTTGACCATGGCGAACACGACGAACGTCGAGAAGATCCTCAATACCTTGTCCCTTGCCCTGGGCGGCCGGAAGCGCCCCATGTGACTGCGCACCATCGCGCTCCTATCGGATTGGTTTCCGTTCCCGAAAACCCTCCTCCATCCCGTGCCAGTAGCCCACCTCGGGCTCGTCCAGCTTCCAACAGAGCAGCACTTCCTGACCATCGCGGATCGTCGGGAAATCCACCAATCCGGCATCCAGGTCTTTGATGAGGATCCCCATCTCGTCGGTTTTCCTGATTTCGCCCTTCAGCTCGTCGACGATGAACTCTGCCTCTTGCTTCAGTTGCAGAAACTCTTCACGGGGCTGCTTGCCACCGTTTGCCGTCGCGTGACGCCGGATCGCCTCCATCTTGTGTTGGCGGTCAGCGAGCTCTCGCCGCTTCTGTTGTATCTCGCGGAGGATTCCACGGAGCTTGGGCAACAGGGTGTTGGCTTCTTCGACCGTGAAGTGCCGTGCGGCCATCACGCCTCCTGGAAGTGAGCGCGCCGTGCGAGAGCGGAGGCACGGAGATGCCTCGCGCAAGCTATTGGGCTTTCACGGTGGGACTCCGCGGGAAGGCGGCCTCTGCGGCGAAGATGGGGGATTTGGTCCTGAGCGCCAGGGCGATCGCGTCGCTGGGCCGGGCGTCGAGGTGGATCTCGCGCCCCCCGACCGCTAGGATCACAAGGGCGAAGAAGGTGTCGTCCTTGAGTTCGGTGATCACCACCCGGACGAGGGTCGCCTGCAGTTCCGTGAGGAGGTTGACGACCAGATCGTGGGTGTACGGTCGGGGAGGGGTCATCCTCTGTAACGGCAGGAGGATCCCCGTCGCCTCAAAGGGGCCGATGAAGAGTGTGAGATGACGCCCGTGATCCTTCGTCCGGAGCAGGAGACGGGGCTGGCCACTCCTCGGGTCGGCGCTGACGCCCAGCACCTCCATCTCCATCAGGCCTGGCTCCACCTGCCCAGCTTGGGTTTCCAGGGGGTCAATCGCGAGGAGGAGGGCGAAGAATAGAAGCACAAGCGGCAGTCGTCGCATCGGTGTGCGAGCCTCCGCAGTTCCACCTCTCAGGCCGTGATCGATCGGCCTGACCGGGCGGAACGCTTCTGGTTGATGCAACGGACAAGGCGCCAACCGTTGAGGATGTTCGCGCGGTGGATCTGGTCGGGAATGAGCCTGCTCTGTTCGAGCAGGGGGATCAGCTTGAGGTCCAGCGTGAAGAGGCCCAGTCGCGTTGTGATCGGCGCGGCCCACTCCTCGAGGGTTCCGACAACTGGGTGATCGCTCTTAAAGTGATTCAGGAGGACGATGTGCCCATCGGGTTTGCACACCCGGCGGATCTCGGTTAAGGCCTGCACCGGATCGGGCACCACACTGATCACGTAAGTGGCCAGCACGCGATCGAAGGTGTCGTCGGGGAAGGCGAGGTTCATCGCATCCATCACCAGGAGCTGGACCTGCTCCATGGCAAGGTCCTTGACCCGGCCTTGGGCCTTCCGTAGCATTTTCTGAGACAGGTCTACCCCGGTGAGGGATCCGTACCGCGGGTAGAGCGGCAGGTTGAGGCCCGTTCCGATCCCGACCTCGAGGACGCGACTGTCCGGTCGGATTTCCAGCAGCTGAATGGCACTGACCCGGCCGGGGTGGAAAATCCGATCGAAGATCAGGTCGTACACCGGCGACACGACCTCGTACGCCCGCCGGACTGATTCGGAGCTCAGCCCCCACCTTGAGTGCATCAAACTCTCAGTCCCTCCCCTACCGCCTCAAGGCGGCATTGTACCTAATCCTTGCCCGGACGCAAAGGGTTTTCTCGAAAAATCCACCGGGACGCGGGCTAGCCGTTCCTGATAGTCACGGTAGAGGAGGTAGCCGTGCTCCCGGCCGAGCCGGTACAGCTCCGCCGTAAGGGCCACATCCGCCTTGCAGTACTCGATGACCTTGTCGATGGCTCCCGCCTTGAACCAGCGGAGGCTCTGGAGACCGTCTGCGGTTTTGCTGGTGCCCAGGGTCTCCCGGACCAGGTGGTCCAGGCTCAGGCGGAAGCCGAGGACCCGGGTGACCTCTTGGAGGAGGTCCAGGGTCGGGAGTGCCTGGAGATCGTCTCGCGTGTAGGCGCTCAGGACCCCGTAGTCGAAGCGCTTCACATTGAATCCGATGATGAGGGCCGCGTGCGAGAGGGCGTCGAGGAGTGCGCCCACGTTGGCCTCGGTGTACACCTGGACCTCCCCCGTGTCGAGGTCGGCGGTGACGGCGACGGCGAGCCCCATCCGGTCCCGATGCTCCCAGCCTCCGACCTCCTCCGCGCTGCGCTGGGTTTCGAGATCAAAGACCAGAGTGGCACCCCTCGGTGCCCTCTGTATGGGTGGGGGCGTGCTGGGCGTGCGGATGGTGCGGAGGGGCTCGGCGGCTCTCTCGGGGAGCCCGGCGTGGCCCAGGAGGCCGTCGAGCAGGTACAGCGCCCCCGCCTTGTCCAGAGGCTTGTTCCCGGAGCCGCACTTCGGCGAGTGGACGCACGCCGGGCACCCCCCCTCGCATGGGCACTCGGCGAGGAGGTCACGGGTCCGCTGGAGCCACACCGAGACCGCGTGGTGACCCCGTTTGGTGAGCCCGATCCCTCCGGGGTAGCCGTCGTAGATGAAGATTGCCGGCCCCTCCACCTGGGGGTGAAGCGGCATGGAGATCCCCCCAATATCCTGGCGGTCACAGAGGGCCAAGAGGGGGAGCAGCGCGATCATCGTGTGCTCGGCGGCATGGAGGCTCCCCATGACCTGGTAGCTCTGCTCGCGAAGCGCCGTGGTGAGTGCGGCGGGGATCGCCAGCCAGAGGCCTACGGTCTCGAAGGTCCGGGGCGGGAGGTCGAGGGGGTAGCTTCCGAGGCGATCCTGACCGATCACCCGCCGCTTTTCGTACCCAAGGACCCGTTCCGTGACCCGCAGTCGGCCCAGCGTCGCCCGTCCACCGGGGAGGGCCTGGACGGCGAGGACCTCGAGGATCTCGGTCTCCTTTGCGGTGGTGGGCTGGGTGTAATAGTCCACGTCCACCTCGCGGACCCGGACCCGGCGGCCTGCGAGATCGAGCTCTGTGACTTCGTACTGGCGCCCCTGGTGGAGGTAGATCGCCCCGGGATGGCATTCGTGCAGCGCGCGATGTCCGCCGATGCTCCCGAGCGTCTGCCCCCCGCGGAGGATGGGAAAGGCCTCGCCCGTGCTGCGGATGCTGATCTGGCGTTGGGGGAGGCGCACGCGGCTATAGTAAGCATCCCCGGCAGCGCTTTGGACCAGGCGCCCCTGGCGCGTCAGGGCCGTGACGGTCGGCATGAAGTGATGCCCGTAGAGGTCGGTGTCGGTCACCGTCAAGGGGAGTTCGGCCGCGGCTGCCGTCAGGTGGTCCGCCCGGATCTCGGGGTTGTCGGGGTCCAGGAAGACTGGCTCGAATTCCCGCCCGAAGAGCACGCTCGGGTGCCTGATCAGATACTGGTCAAGGGCGTCCGGTAGCGCGACCAAGAAGATCAGGGCCTCGCGATCTCCGCGTCCAACCCGTCCCCCGCGCTGCCAGGTGCTCACCACGCTGCCGGGGTAGCCGACGAGGATGCAGACATCGAGGCCTCCGACGTCGATCCCCAGCTCGAGGGCCGAGGTCGAGACGACACCGGCCAGGCGATCGGCGAAGAGCGCCGCCTCGATGTCTCGGCGCTCCTCGGGGGTGTAGCCGGCGCGGTAGGCCCGAATCCGTTCCGCCAGGGCCGGATCGGCCTCTCGGATCCACATGGTGATGAGTTCCGTGATCTTCCGGGCCTTGGTGAAGGCGATCGCCTTGTACCCGGCGCGGATCGCGCGACGGAGCAGGTCAGTCGCCTCGGCATAGGGGCTCCGGGTCGGGTTGATAAGGACGAAGTGTTTCCCGCGCTCCGGCGAGGTGTCGTCGGTAATGACCCGGAAGGGGAGCCCGGTGAGGGTCCTGGCCAGCTCGTTGGGATTGCGGACCGTTGCCGAGCAGGTGATGAACTGCGGGAAGGCCCCGCAGTGGGCGGCGACACGTCGGAGTCGTCGGAGCACGTGGGCGATGTGAGAGCCGAAGATGCCCCGGTAGGTGTGGAGTTCGTCCAGTACCACAAACCGGAGGGTGCGAAAGAAGCTCTGCCACGACTCGTGGTAAGGCAGAAGACTCAGGTGGAGCAGGTCGGGATTGCTGATCAGGATGTGGGGGGGATCCTGGCGGAGCTTGCTGCGCCGGGAGGCGGGGGTGTCCCCGTCGAGGATCGCGGCCCGGAACCCGGTGCCGGGCGGGATCAGCCGCTCCAGGGACTTGAGCTGGTCCTGTTCGAGGGCCTTGATGGGAAAGAGATAGAGGGCCCGGCTGTCCGGTTCCTTCCAGAGCCGCTCGAGGACGGGGAGGTGGTACACGAGGCTCTTGCCCGAGGCGGTCGCGGTGGCCACCAGCAGGTGCTCCCCAGCCCGGACGGCGCTGATCCCCTCCACCTGATGGCGGTACAGCGACCGGATCCCCTGGGCGGCAAGTGCGTGCTCGAGTGGAGGGGACAGCGGTGGAGAAAGGGTCCCGTACTCCGGCTCACGCGGCGGGATGTTCCATCGGACACATTGGCCCCCCGCCCGGCGAACCTGCTGGGCGACGGCGTCGATCAGGCGATCAGCGGCGAGAGCCCTGCCGTCCATCCGGTGGGCCTTTGATTCACTTCGCTGACGCTCAGGCGGGTTCAATCTGGACCCGGGCACCGTCCGGAACCTGCTTGAACAGGGTTGCGTTGCCCACCACGCGTCCGATCACGTTCACGGCGCTCGCCGGGCGAATCTCCTGACCCCGGCTCGCAGGGGTGGGGCCGAAAAAGATGCAGAAGGCCCGGCCGGGGGGCCAGTAGCCCAACTCGCCCAGGTTCACGACCTCTTTCGCGTCCGGCTCTTGTTCAGCCTTCACGGGGATGGCGAAATAGATTTCGTCGCCCCAGGTGTTCGCCCTGGCATTGATCGGAAGCGCCTGCCACACCGCCTCCGCTGTCGCCGTGTCATTGAGCTCTGCCTCGGCCGAGACGTCCCCGGCGGTGATCTGGATCCGATGGGGCATTCGCACACCTCTCGACGATGTGATGAATCGACCAAGCTCGTGTCCTTCATAGCATCTCCTTCCGAACAGTGTCAACGCACTTCTCCCGTCATGCATGGTTCGAGACCAGGCCGCCTTTCCATTCGCTGTGCTACGTGGGGACGACGAGAGGGCCTCGGAGGGTGCGGACACCCATCTTTAAGGGTAGGGGGCCGACCCGGGACAGGTGATGGACCCGCGGAAGGATGTGAGTGCGCTCGAAGAGGCGTCGGTCGGCGGTAATGTACGGGCAGTCCAATTCGACGGCCAGCGCGAGGAAGGAAGCATCATAAAAGGTGAGGCCGAGTTCACGTCCCAGGCGGGCGGCCCGCTTCAGGAGCGGTGTCGCGGTAGTAGCGAATGATGTCTGTCGAGTCCCACTGGCCAACCCACTGCTGTTCGAGATCTTGCAAAGGAGCCAGTGCTTCCTTCCACGATCGCCGGCGCGCCTCTTTGTCACCAAACAGGGTCCGCAAGGCCTCGCGGATCAGCTCGCTCCGCGAACGGCCCTCGGCCTTTGCGGCTCGGTCTACCTTTCTGAGAAAGTCGTCGGGAAGAGAAACCATCACCTTTGCCATTGCTGCTCAACCTCCAGCAGCAGCATAACACCACAGCCTGGAGAAGGCAATACTTCTTATAGCCTCTCTCCCCGTCGTCAAGGCGGAAGAGCAACTGGGGTTAGGCCCGGGTTCCGGTGAGCAATACGGGCGCCGGGAGGGAAAGGTGGGCTGCCGTCGCCTCTCCCCACCGGGTCCCATCGTGCGGGCT
>JBHIAD010000102.1:0-5939 GCA_046758405.1 Methylomirabilales bacterium (SeqCode) | reverse complement strand
TGAGTCCCACCAGCTCCACATCGAAGACCTTGGGATTCCCGAGATACTTGAAGGGGCCCCAGTAGGGTAGGTCCACATTGGTCAGGGCGACGACCTTATGGGGGTCCCAGTGCTCCCACGGCCAGAAGAGGTTCCATCCGGGCCCACGCAGGAAGACCCCGGTCACGATCAAGCTGCACCAGAGGATCAGGAACCCGACGAGAAAGGTGGTGATCGCGAACTTCCGCTCCGCAAAGGTGTAATAGCCGTTCCCCTTCGGGTTAATATCTACGAAAGGAATCACCATAAGGCCCACGATGATCAGCGTGGGGAGGACCACCCCGGCCATCCACGGGTCGAAGTAGACCAGCATCTCCTGCAGGCCGAGAAAGTACCAGGGGGCCTTGGACGGGTTCGGGGTATTGGTGGGGTTGGCAGGCTCCTCGGTCGGGGCGTCAATGGCGATGGACCAGACCATGAGGATCACCATGACGATAACGGAGCAGACAAACTCCGACCGGACCAGGTAGGGCCATGCATGGATCTTGTCCTCGAGGGGCTTGATCCTCGGCCGCTGGGCGGGCGCCTTGGGTTTCTCAGTCGCCTTCACCGCCTCTGCCATCTTCTGATCTCCCCGAAAAACCGTCACGCGCCAGAGCGCCGAGAATGGTCTGGTCAGGCTGGCCCAACTCGGCCTCCCCGTGGCCCTCAACCTCTCCCCTACCACTTACAGCGGCCCGCTGATCCCCCCATCCTTCCGGATCCGCCAGAAGTGGACGATCATCAGGAGGCTGGCGAGGATTGGAAGGAAGATGCAGTGCAGAACATAAAATCGGAGGAGGGTCGGGGGCCCCACGATCGTCCCGCCGAGCAGGAAGGCCCGGGCGTCGTAGCGGGGCGTCACCCCCACCATCTCGGCAAAGGGCCCCTCGTGCCCAAGGAGCGGCGTGGCCCGGGCCATATTCGTCCCGACCGTCACCGCCCAGATCGAAAGCTGATCCCAGGGGAGCAAATAGCCCGTGAAGCTGAGCAGGAGGGTCAGGGTGAGCAACAACACCCCCACGATCCAGTTGAACTCCCTGGGTGGCTTGTAGGATCCGGTCATAAAGACCCGGAACATGTGGAGCCAGACGCTCAGGACCATGCCGTGGGCCGCCCACCGATGCATGTTCCGCACGATCATCCCGAAAGGGATGTCGAACTGGAGATACTTCATGTCGGCGTAGGCGTACTCGGCGACCGGCCGATAGTAGAACATGAGCACGACCCCCGTCACCGTCAGCACCAGAAACAGGAGGAAGGTGATCCCCCCCATGCACCAGGTGAACCGGACCCGGATGGCGTGCCGCCGGACCTTCGGTGGGTGCAGGTGGAGCCAGACGTTGCCCATGACCTGCAACATCCGGTTCCGCGGGGTATCCTGATAGTCATGGCGGAACATGGACCGCCAGACCTGTGACTCTACGACGGTCTTTTTGAGTCCCCGCAGCCGCTTCATCATCCCGTCTACCCCTTCCGGTATGGTCCTCGGGCAGTGACTTAGACCCGGAGGATGCTCTGGGGATACTGCTCGTCCGGATCCTTGCCCGGCTTCATGCTGTACAGCACCGACTTATCCACGATGAGTTCCCCTTCCGGCGTGAGCACGATCTTGATCCGGTCGAGGGGGCGGGGGGCCGGGCCCTCGAAGTTGGTCCCGTCGAACTTGAACCCGCTGCCGTGGCAGGGGCACTTGAACTTGTTGTCACTCTTGAGCCAGTTCGGGGTGCAGCCGAGGTGGGTGCAAATCGCCAGGACGGCGTAGAAGCTCCCGTCGGGGTTCCGACCGATCCACACGCGCTGGGACTGCTTGAAGCGCTCATCGATCGCCCCCGTCTGGTAGGTCTCGGGCCGGCCGGCTTGAAAGACCGGGTCCGGTTCGAACAGGACGCGCGGGAACATGAAGCGCAGGAAGGCCACCCCAAGGTAGGCGAAGAAGGCGAGGATCCCGCCCCAGCCAGCGAGCGAGAAGAAGTCGCGGCGCGACCAGATCGTCGTCTCGCCGGAGTCTTCGGTGACGTCGATGCCACCCGGAGTTGGTTTCACATCGGTGCCAACCGCCATCACCGGCTCCCCTCACCAGGTCCCAGGTCTCATCGTCTCATCAGGGGCCGAGCCAATCCCCGTCCGGCACATTTCCCCGAAGGCGGAGCGAAGGGCTGCGAAAACAATCGGCACAGACTAGCTCTCCGGTTTACCCGCCCTCGCGGGTCCCCACCGTCCCCCGAGCTCTGCCCTCATGCTTGATCTGTCACGACTGAAAGACATCACCTGGCAGGGAAAGCTCGCTCACTCTTGTTGTAATCACAAATAATCACAAAGCCGCGCAGTGTCAAGACCAAAATGATCGAAAAACGGCCTGGGACCAGGTGGGCGATCTCCCAGCGGCCGCCCTATTCGCATCGCTCCCCTTCCTCTCGACGAGCCAGGAGCCTGGGATGAGCGCGCACAATCTCCTACGTGGCTTCGGGTGGATCTGTAGGAGGCCCCAGTCCTGTCCGGGCCTCCTGCAACAGACCAAGGGCCTTCAGCTTCTTCCGGAGGGTGTTCCGGTTGATTCCGAGAATCCGGGCGGCCTGGAGCTGGTTGCCGCCGACCCGCTCCAGCGTCGCCTGCATCAGCGGGCGCTCGAGCCGAGCGAGCATACGGTCGTAGAGCTCCCCATCTGCTCCCTCCCCCAGCCGCCTGAGCTCCTGCCGGATCTCATGAGCCAAGCCTTTCCCCTCGCCCCCGATCGTCCCGCCCGTCCCGCCAGCGGCAAGGACCGGGGGAAGGTGCTCGGGAAGGATCAGCCGCGTGCGGGCAAGGAGGCAGGCCCGTTTGATGGCATTCTCCAGCTCCCGAACATTCCCCGGCCAGGGATACCCGGTGAGCACCCGCATCGCTTCTGGGGAGACCTCCCATCCCTCCCCCCGGGCATACCGGCTGAGGAAATGGGCAATCAAGAGGGGAATGTCCTCTGGCCGGTCTCGGAGCGGCGGGACGCGAATGGTGACGACGTTCAGCCGGTAGAAGAGGTCCTCGCGGAAGGCCTGCCGCGCCACTGCCACTTCGAGGTCTCGGTTCGCCGCGGCAATAATCCGGACGTCAGCCCGGATGGTGGTCTCGCTCCCCACCCGCTCGAAGCACTGCTCCTGCAGGACCCGCAGGATCTTGGTCTGGAGGACCGGGTCCATCTCGCCGACCTCGTCCAGAAAGATGGTCCCGTGATGGGCGAGTTCAAACTTCCCCCGCCTGAGCGCCGCCGCCCCGGTAAAGGCTCCTTTCTCGTGGCCGAAGAGTTCGCTCTCCAAAAGGTCCTTCGGAATCGCCGCGCAGTTGATCGTGACGAACGGGCCTTCGGCCCGGGGGCTCGCCGCATGGATCGCCTTCGCCACCAGCTCCTTGCCCGTCCCGCTCTCCCCCTGGACCAGGATCGTGGCGTCGCTGTCGGCTACCTGGCCGATGAGCTTGAAGAGCTCCTGCATACCCTGACTCGCCCCGACGATCTGGCCGAAGTCGCGGCGATCCCGAAGGGCCGCCTTCAGCAGGGCGACCTCGCGAGTGAGGGTCTGCACCTCGAGGGCACGCCGCACCAAGAGGCACAGCTCCTCAAAGTCAAAGGGCTTGGTGATGTAATCGTAGGCGCCTCGCTTCATCGCCTCCACCGCGGTCTGCAGGGTCCCGAAGGCCGTCATCACGATCACCATCACCCCGGGGACCCGGTCCCGGAGCAGGGAAAGGGTCTCCAGTCCCCCCAGGCCCGGCATCTTGACGTCTAAGAGGAGCAGGTCGGGTCGGTGTCGCTCGGCTTCGGTGACAGCCGCTGCCCCGTGGGAGAGGGTGAGGACCCGGTAATCTTCCCGTTCCAGTGCCTTCTTGAGGGTCCACCGGACGCTCTCGTCGTCATCGACCACGAAAATCTGCTTCGGCCCCTGTCCTCCGTTCATCCGATACCTCGCCGTCTCCCGGGCATCACGCCTGTGGCCCCGCACAGCCCTCTTGACCTGACCGGAGGACCCACGGGTCACTGTCGCGCCAGGGGCAGAAGCACCGTCGCCCGGCACCCCCCACCCGGATCCCCTGCAATGGTGAGAAGCCCCCGATGCTCCGAGACGATCCGCTGACAGATGCTGAGCCCCAGTCCACTACCCGAACTCTTCGTGGTGAAGAAGGGATTGAACAGGTTGGCCTCCGCCTCGGGGCTGAGGCCGAGCCCCTGATCGACGATCTCGAGGACGGCCACGGACAGGCCAAAGCAGCGTGGGGAGCGCCGCTCGTAACTCGTCCGCACCACCAGCTCTCCCCCATGCGGCATGGCCTCGAACCCATTCCGGATCAGATTGAGGAGGACCTGCCGGAGCTGATCAGGATCTGCCGCCACCGCCGGGACCTGCGGGTCGTAGATCCGCCTCACACAGATCCCCCTATGATCGATCCGGGCCTCCTCCACCAGCAGGGTCTCTTCAATCAACTGGTTGACGTTACAGGCCGAGATGCGGGGTTGGCGTGGGCGCGCAAAGGAGAGCATCCCCTCCACAAGGGTGTTGAGCCGATCCACCTCGCGGATGATCACGGAAGTATATTCTTTCAGGTCCGGTGGCAAGCCCGACTCGGCCTGGAGCAGCTGCGCGGCGCCCCTGAGCCCCATCAGGGGGTTTCGGATCTCATGGGCCAAGCCGGCGACCAGGGTCCCCAGGGCTGCGAGCCGCTCGCTCCGGCGGACCTGCTCTTCCAACTCGCGAATCCGGGTGAGATCCCGGAGGACCAGCACTCCGCCTCGCGGCGTCCCGTCCCGTCCGGAAAGGAGCGAGGCGATGGCGCTGACCCATACCCGTCCTCCAGGACCGGCGAGGGCCACCTCGTGCTCTCCGTGGGCACGCCCCGTGGCCAGGACCCGATCCACCAGGGAGACCAGGACCGAATTGGCCCCGGCGAGACACTGCAACGGGCGGCCCCGCGCGCTCGTCACCGACACGCCGAACAGATCCTCGGCTGCCGGGTTCATCACCGTCACCATCCCCGCCGGATCGACCAACAGGACCCCATCCTGGAGACTCCCGAGGAGGTCCGCCCCGCTTTCCTGCTCCTGCCATTGCCCGCGCCCCATGCCGAGCCTCCTGACCGGGCATCATAGCCGAGGCACCGCACGGCTGACAAGTGACCATCTCTTGACACTCCCGGGGGCTCGTGGTACAAGCGCACACGAGAGGTGCGCGCGTGACCGAGGCGTGCGGGCCGATCCCGACCGACGATGGGCGATGCGAGCGGGAGTGGTGGAGAGACTGTGCGAATGGCCCCTTGGCGACACGGGCTCCTCCTCGCGTCCCTGGCCCTCCTCACGGGGCAGGCAGCCGCTCAGACCCCACCCGGTTCACCCCATCTGTACAACGACCCCACCCACGGCCTCCGGATCATCAAGCCAGCGGGATGGGAGTTTCTCACCCTGTCCTCCGTCCTCTCGGAGATGCGGACGCGGCTGGCTGAGCAGACGGGACCGACCGAGGCCGAGGCCCTCCTCAAGCAGGTCCAGCTCCTGGTGGTCATTGCGGACCGCCCGGGAGCGGCCCCGGAAGAAAGTGCCCGCGTCACCCTCGTGACCGAGGATCTGCGGGCCCATCCTGAGCTCAAGACGCCGCGGGAATACGCGGACGCCAATCGAAAGAGCTTACAGCGGCTCGTCCGGGACTTTCGCCTCGAAGCCCCGTACACTGAGGTCCGGGCGGGGAGTCACACGGGAATTCGGTACGAGTATACGGCACGCTCCAGCTCCGATGGGTCCAAGCCCTTCCGGGCGATCGCCCTGCATTTTCTCGTCCAGCGGCGGGGCTACGTCCTCTCTGCCCGGGCACCCGTCGATCACTTCCCATCGACACGGCCTGCCTTCGAGGCGATCCTGAAGAGCTTTACCTTCACCCGCTAAGGCGGAGCTGGCCTTGCCG
>JBHIAD010000101.1:0-5961 GCA_046758405.1 Methylomirabilales bacterium (SeqCode) | reverse complement strand
AGCTGGATTTCACGGTGCTCCTCACCGTGCAGACGATGAACTATCTCCACAGCGGTCGTCACCGGGTCGCGCTATGAAGAAACTGCGAGTCATGGCCTTGATGCACGAGGACCTGGTGCCTCCAGAGGATCCCACCGGCATCGACCTCTTGACCGTAGCATGGAAAACGGAGTATGACGTCGTTACCGCCCTCCGCCAGATGGGGCACGATGTGCAAGCCCTCGGTGTGCGGAGTGACCTGGAAGTGATTCGCAAGGCCATCGAGGAATGGAAACCGCACATCGCCTTCAATCTTCTCGAAGAGTTCGACGGCGTCGCCGTCTACGACCGGAACGTCGTTGGCTACCTTGAGCTGTTGCGCGTGGCCTACACCGGATGCAATCCGCGCGGACTGATGCTCGCTCGGGACAAGGGCCTGTCCAAAAAGGTCCTTGCCTATCACCGGATCCCCGCTCCTGAGTTCACCGTCTTCCCCATTGGACGAGCAATCAAGAGGCGCAAACGGCTGTCCTTTCCGTTGATCGTCAAATCGGTTTCCCAGGAAGCCTCACTGGGCATCTCGCAGGCGTCCATTGTGGAGGATGACGACAAGCTCCGGGAACGCGTGGCCTTCATCCATAAGCATGTGAGGACCGACGCTATCGTGGAACGGTATATCGACGGGCGCGAGCTGTATGTGGGTGTCATGGGGAATATGCGGCTCCAGGTGTATCCGGTGTGGGAGCTGTTCATGACCAAGATGCCCGAGGAGGATCGGCGGATCGCCACCGCGCGGGTCAAGTGGAGCCACAAGTACCGGCAGAGGTACGGCATCAAATCCGGCGAGGCGAAGGGGCTGCCTGAGGGAATGGGAGAACGAATTCAGCACCTTGCCAAGCGCGTCTATCGGAGCCTCGAGCTCAGCGGCTACGCCCGTATCGATCTCAGGCTCGACCCGACCGGGAAGGTCTACATCCTCGAAGCGAATCCCAACCCGGAGCTCGCCTACGGCGAGGACCTTGCCGAGTCGGCTAGACGGGCTGGCGTGTCATACGAAGCCCTTTTGCAGCGGATCCTCGGTATCGGCCTGCGCTGGCGACCCGACCGGTTGGGATAGGCGCGAGAGCTGCCGGCGGGGTCAATAAGGAAGGAGAACACACGGGGTCACTCTGGCGGTGGAGCGAAGATCGCTTTCATGGATTTGCCTCGCATGGCGGTCACGGCCTTGGCGAGGGCGTCTTCCATCGTTTGGCCCTCCCCATGAAACTCAAGGTTCGCCGGCTTGAGCCCGGCCATCGGGATGGCCCGAAAGCGGTATGGGGGATCCACCTGGTCCCCTAGAAACTCGTGGATCCAGATGGTGAAGTGGCTCGCGAAGGGGTCATCCGCATCGGGCCAGAAGCCGAAGATCCGGACCCGCGATATCCCTTCACGCGGGGTGAGAAAGTCGAAATGATCTCCTATCATGTCCTTGTACCTCCCTTGTCAAGACTCGAGGCTTGACCGTGCGGGAGCCCTCCGGTAGACTCAGTCCGATCATCTGTACCAAATTTCGGGCCAGGAGGGAAGGTTCGTGCGGCTCACCGGCAAGCATGTGGCCATTCTGGTAGAGAACCTCTATCAGGAGATGGAGTTCTGGGTTCCTTACTATCGCCTGCGGGAGGAGGGAGCAACGGTGCAGGTGGTGGGCCCGTCTGCCAAGACGACCTATGCCAGTAAGCACGGGTATCCGGTGACTTCCGAGGTCGCAGCCAAGGAGGTCCGGGTAGCGGACCTGGACGCTGTGGTGATCCCAGGGGGGTACGCTCCGGACTTGATGCGTCGTTCTGAGGCAATGGTCCGTCTGACCCACGACGCCTGCGCGCAGGGCAAGATCGTCGCCGCCATCTGCCATGCCGGGTGGATGCTCTGCTCGGCCGGGATCCTCGAGGGACGGACGGTTACCGGCTACTTCTCGATCCAGGACGACCTCCGTCATGCCGGCGCTCACTACGTGGATCAGGAGGTGGTCGTGGACGGCAATCTCATCACCTCGAGGAGGCCGGATGACCTGCCGGCGTTCTGCCGAGAGATCGTCAGGGCCATCGAAAAAGGATAACCGGGCGCATGTCAAGGGAACCGGGTTCGCAGGATAACCGTGGGCTGTCCGTTCAACGGGTACTGTTAGCCGCCCCACGGGGCTTCTGCGCCGGGGTGGACCGGGCGATCGACATCGTGCGGCTGGCCCTGGAGCTGTATGAGGAGCCGATCTATGTCCGCAAGGAGATCGTTCATAATGTCCACGTCGTCCGGGAGCTTCGGGACAGGGGGGCGATCTTCATCGACTCCCTCGATGAGGTCCCTGAAGGAGCACGGGTCATCTTCAGTGCCCACGGTGTCTCGCCCGCAGTTCGGCAGAAGGCAGCGGCGAAGAGCCTCCGGGTCATCGACGCCACCTGCCCGCTGGTAACCAAGGTCCACCTCGAGGCAATCCGCTTCGCCAAAAGCGGGCGGTGGATTATCCTGGTCGGCCACGCGGGTCATGATGAAGTGGACGGGACACTCGGCCAGGTCCCTGGCCGGATCTTCCTGGTTGGAACGGCTGAGGAGGCCGAGCAACTCCAGGTCCCGGATCCCAGCCAGGTGGCGGTCATCACCCAGACTACCCTGAGCCTGGATGACACGCGCGAGACCATCGAGGTCCTGAAGCGGCGGTTCCCCCAGGCGGTCTTTCCCGCCCACGACGACATTTGCTATGCGACGCAGAACCGCCAGAATGCGGTCAAGAAGCTGGTGGACGATGTAGACCTGGTCCTCGTCATCGGCTCGCGGAACAGCTCGAACAGCAACCGCCTCCGGGAAGTTTCAGAGGCCGCCGGTGTCAAGGCCTACCTGATCGACGATGTGTCGCGGATCGACCCTGCCTGGTTCGACGGGGTCCGGAGCGTGGGCATCACCGCCGGGGCCTCGGCCCCCGAGGAGCTCGTCCAGGAGGTCGCGGCCTACTTCTCGCAAAACGGTCGAATCGAGGTCTCGATCATGGACGGGATCCATGAGGACGTGACCTTCGCCCTTCCGGCTGAGCTGGCCCGGGACCTCCCCAAGGACCGCCAGGTCATCCACAAGCGGGTCCCCACGGGGTCGTAGGGTCGTAGCTTCCCCACAACGCTGATGCAGTCGTTGAGCCGCTGGTGGCTCTCGAGGTCTGACGGGGGAAGACTATCTGGAGGCTTGCCTTATGCCACGACGGCGACTTTAAGGGCTTCTTTTGCCCGCATCATCTCGAAGGCCTCGAGGAGCGAGGAGAGTTCCACCTCGTGGGTGATCAAGGGGGCAACGTCGAGAGAGGCGCTTGCCAGGGTCTTCAGGGCGGCCCGGATCAGCTGCGGCGTATGGTGGAAGACCCCCAACAGGCTGATCTCGTCGTAGTGCATCCTCCGGGTATCGATCCGGATGCTGGTTCCCACCTCGCATCCGCCGAAGAAGACGACCTGTCCCCCCTTCCGGACGAGCCAGAGCGCCTGCTCCCAGACGGCTGGCACACCGGTCGCTTCGATGACGAGGTCGGCCCCCCGACCGTGGGGGTTCGCGCACCTGATCCCTGCCGCAAGGTCATCAGTCTCGGCATCGAGGACCAGGTCGGCGCCGACCGCTTTGGCTCCGGCAAGGCGCTGCTTCCCCTTGCCGATGACCACCGTCTTTGCGCCGCGCCCCTTCACCAGGAGGGCGAGGAGGAGCCCCATGGGACCGCTGCCGAGGATGCAGACGGTCTCTCCCTCCGTGAATTGAGCCCGCTCTACGGCATGGAGGGCGCAGGCGAGCGGTTCGACCAGCGCGGCCGTGCGCAGGTCCAGGGTCTCGGGGACCTGTAACAGGTTCTGCTGGACGATCCGGGCGGGGACCAGGATGTACTCGGCGTACGCGCCGTTCAGGAAGAGGAGGTCCTCGCAGAGGTTCTGGCGGTTGTGCTGGCAGAAGACACACCGGTTGCAGGGGACCGAATTCGCGCCCACCACACGGTCGCCGACGCGGACGGTCAGAACGCCTGGCCCGGTGGCGGCAACGGTGCCGGCCCACTCATGGCCGAAGACCGTGGGGACCTTCGGGATCATGGCTGGGTGGCCGCGGCGGTACGTCTTGATGTCCGTGCCGCAGGTGAGCGCGCTCCCGATCCGAACGAGGACCTCCCCCGGTCCGGGCTCGGGTGTGGGGAACTCTTCATAGCGGACGTCCCCTGGGCCGTGGTAGACCATCGCCTTCATGAGTGGATCCCGTTGGGGGGTTCGGGGCTCACCCGGACGGCGACCTTGAGGGCCTGGTGCGCCTTGGTCAGACGGAAGGCCTCCGCGATCGACTCGAGGGGGAGGCGGTGAGTCACCAGGCGCTCGACCGGGATCGTGCCAGCGCGGAGGAAATCCAGCGCCCCGCTGAGTTCAACGGTCGAGGGGGAGTAGCTGGTCATCAGAGTGATCTCCCGGTGGTAGAGCTCGTCGACGTCGATGGGGCAAGTGGGTGCCCCCGGGTCGGAGGCGAAGAGCAGGACAGTGCCCCCATCCCGGATGAGCGGCAGATTGGCATGGATTGCCGTGGGACTTCCCACGGTGAGGATCGCCAGATCGGCCCCTCGCCCTTCGCTCGGCTCCCGCAGCGCGCTGTGCAGGGCCTCGGATTCGGCCAGGACGGCCACCTCGGCGCCGAACTCCTTGGCCAGGTCGAGCCGGTCAGGGAGGAGATCGGTCCCCACCACCCGAGCCCGGTGCAGCGTGGCCAGGGCGACCATCAGGAGGCCGATCGATCCGAGGCCCACCACCAAGACGGTGTCGCCGAACTGCACCGGAGCCCGCTTGAGGGCTCTGAGACAACAGGCGATAGGCTCCGTGAAGGCCGCCTCCTCGTCCGAGAGGCCGGGAGGGATGGGGAAGACCGCATGCTCCACGTTGAGTGCCGGGACCCGGATGTATTCGGCGAAGCCTCCCGGATCGATATTGAGGGCCTTGAAAGTCCGACACATCGAGTAACTGCCGTGTCGGCAGTAATGGCAGGCATAGCAAGGGACATGGTGAGCGACCACTACCCGCTGCCCGCGTCGCACCCGGGTCACGCCATTCCCCAGTTCGGTCACGATGCCCACCACCTCGTGACCGAGGACGATGGGCCGGGTGAAGTCGCCGTGGTAGAGCTTCACGAGGTCTGATCCACACACCCCGCAGACCGTCACGCGGACCAGAATCTCGCCGGGACCGATGGTCGGTGTGGCCACCTGCTCGATCTGGACAGCGCCGGCGGCCCGGCAGACTGCGGCCCGCATGATCAGTGTCTCCTGAGATGGTGTACCACCCGGCTGACCGACCAGATGGTGATGGCGAGGCTCATCTTGTACCAGCCGGGGAGACTGACCCGCTCGGTGAAGACCGGGAAGTCGCGGGCCACGATCTCCTCCAAGGTCCGCCGGTAGATCATCCCCATGATCTCGGCCGCGTAGAGGCGCGGCCGGTCCTGGGAAGGGAGGAGGCGGTCGGCCGCCTCGAAGTAACCCCCGGCCCGCTCGGCCTCGAAACGCATCAGGGCGAGGAGGGCGGGGGTGGTGTGCCCGCCCAAGATGTCCCCCTCGGGAACGCCGAAGCGGTGGAGGTCCTCCTGGGGGAGGTACAGGCGGCCCCGCTCCGCGTCTGTCTTCAGGTCCCGGAGGATGTTGGTGAGCTGTAAGGCGATGCCGAGACTGACCGCATACTCCCGAGTCCGGGGGGACGTGTAGCCGAAGATCTCGATGCACATCAGCCCCACGACCGATGCGACCCGGTAGCAGTACTGATAGAGGTCCTCGAAGGTGCGGTACCGGTTCCGGGTCAGGTCCATCTCGACGCCGGCGATGAGCTCCTCGAAGTACCGCTTGGGGATCCGGAACCGCCGGACCACCGACCCGAGGGTCCGGGTGATCGCCTCCGTCGGACGTCCCTCGTAGACCCGATCGAGCTCCTTCCGCCAGGCCCGTATGGCCGCCTC
>JBHIAD010000100.1:0-6143 GCA_046758405.1 Methylomirabilales bacterium (SeqCode) | reverse complement strand
GCAGAGGTTCCTTGCCTCGGAATGGTGACCTCCGGTTGGCTGCTCCAGTGCTTGCACCTGGGGGCGACGGCAGTCGGCCTTCTCCCCTGTCCTCCAGACAGATGCCGTTTCGGGCGCAGGGACACCGTCCGGGGCAGAGTGGACTACGTGCGGGAATTCTTGCTGCTGCTGGGTGGGGCGGCGGACCGCGTGAAGCTTATCGATCTGGCCGATGAGTCGGAATTGGCTCACGCCCTGGCTTCTGTCCCCGAACAGGACAAGGAGACTCCCCCAGACGCTCCGCGTGGGGCACTGTCACTCACTCCTCCTCAGGGCGCCGCCAATGCAGTCCTCGGCCTGGCAGAGCGGTATGGTGCTCGAGATCGGTCGCTGGAGCACCCCGACTCTCCACTGGGAGTGGTGGAGGTCGAGGCGGGGTGCACCGGGTGCGGGACCTGTGCTGGCGTCTGCCCCTCTGGAGCCCTTGTCTTTGAGCAGGATGCGAATGAGATCACGCTGGCCTTTGACCCGCGACTGTGCGTGGCCTGTAGGCAGTGCGTCCCCGTCTGTCCCGAGTCTGTACTCCGCGTCCGGAGGGTCACAGATCTGGGGCGTCTGGCTCTCGGGAAGTTTGCCCTCCACCGGGACAGCGAAGCCCGCTGTGAGGCCTGCGGGGGTCCGGTGGCCCCGCGCGCGATGCTCACTCGGATCAGTGCGCTTCTCGGAAATGATCAGGCCACCGTTTCGGCCATTACCCGGTACTGTGTCTCTTGCCGTGGTACGCTGCCTGGGGGACCGCTCTGACGAGCATTTGAAGCGAGCGCGGCGCAAAGCCAACACGCCGCCCCATGGCAACGCCGGGCATTGCATGCGCCGGGGATGCCCTCCTGAGCGACATCCGAGGAGCCGTAGTACATGTCTTCACAAATATTATGACGTAAGCCGGGTACAGGAGATTCCTCGTCGCTTCGCTCCTCAGAATGACAGTGCTTGTCACTTCGGTCGGCACTTCCCCACCGGATGGGGATGCGTGTAAACGGGGGTCTGGGTGTCACTTAGGTTCAAGATGATTCTGGGGATCGGGGCGATCCTGCTGCTGGTGATCCTCGTCTATGCGATCGTCACTGTGAGGAGCCAGGCGAACCACCTGTTGGATGTGACCAGGCGCGAGGCGGAGTTGATCGCCGCCGTGGCGGAGCGGGCGATTGCACGGGCCATGACGGAGGGGAAAAGCGAGGAGGTTCAGGCAATCCTCGAGCAGATCGGCGAGGTTCCGCACCTGGGGGGGATCCGGATCGTGGGCCCCAACGGAGCAATCCTTCGCTCAAACAGACCGGAGGAGGCGGGCCAGATCCTGGCGCAGCGAGACCGGCCCCTGGACGGCAAGCTACGGGAGTCGGTCTGGGATTATCGGGAGCGGACGGTCGGAATCTTCCGCCCCATCATCAACGGCTCGGCCTGCCATGCCTGCCATCCTCAGGACCGCACGACGCTCGCGTTCCTGAATGTTCAGCTCCCCTTCCCGAGTATCCGATCGCAGATGGCTCACGAATGGACGTTCATGGCGCTCCCGGCCGTCCTCGCCCTCATCGCCGCCGGCGGATTGATCGCCATTTATTTCACGCTCGTAGTGGGTCGGCGGATCGATGCCATTTCCCAAACCATGAGCCGGGTAGAGGCCGGAGACCTCACCGCCGAGGTCCCGGAGAACGAGCGGGATGAGTTGGGGCGGCTCGGCAAGAGCTTCAACGCCATGGTGGCCCGGCTGGCCGACGCCCAACGGCAACTGGAGGACCGCCATGCGGAGGAGATCCGGCGGGCGGAGCACCTGGCCTCCCTCGGCAAGATGGCAGCCGGGATCGCCCACGAGGTCAACAATCCCCTTGCGGGGATGCAGAACTGCGTCAGGACTCTCCTCAAAGGGGTCAGAGGGGACGCGCAGCGCGGCCAATATCTGGAGATGCTCCAGGAGGGGCTGGGCCGCATCGGCCGGATCGTCGGGCAACTCCTGGGCTTTGCCCGGGAGGCCAAACCCGAACTCACTCGAACCCATCTCACTCCGCTCGTCCGCCGGTGTCTGGCCCTTCTGGAGCATGAGCTGGCGGCGCGGAAGATCTCCTGCTCTCTGTCTGCGGGTTCCGAGCTTCCCGTTCTCCTTGCTGATCCCCACCAGCTCGAGCAGGTCTTTCTGAACATCCTGATGAACGCCCTGGAGACCATGCCGAGCGGGGGGAGCCTCACGATCGCGGCCGGTCTCGGGAAGCGAGACGGTGCACCGTTCGTCGAGGTCTCGGTCACCGACACGGGAGTTGGAATCCCTCCCGAGACCCTGCCCCGCGTCTTCGATCCCTTCTTCACCACTAAAGAGGTGGGGAAAGGAACGGGGCTAGGGCTCTCGGTAAGCTACGGGATCGTGAGGGCTCACGGGGGCTTCATCGACGTCCAGAGCGAGGTCGGGAAAGGGAGCACCTTCACCGTCGCCCTTCCTGTAGGAAGGGAAGCGAGGAGCGATGCGTCACCGGATCCTGCTGGTAGAAGATGAGCCGATCCTCCGGGTGACGCTGGCCAACGACCTCACCGAGGAAGGATATGAGGTCACCGTCGCTTCTGATGGGGGAGAGGCGCTTGGCTTCAACCAGGAGCGGACCTTCGAGGTGGCCCTCCTGGATCTGAGGCTTCCCGGCGTGGACGGGCTGACCCTGCTCCAGAGCTTCAAGGCTGCGAACCCCCTGGGGATCGCCATCATGATGACTGCCTACGGGACCATCGAGTCCGCGGTGGCGGCGATGAAAGCGGGGGCCACCGACTACCTCGTGAAGCCCTTTCCTACTGACGACCTGCTCATTCTCCTCCGCGGCCTCCTGGCCCAGCGCGCGAGTCAGCAGAGGGAGGAGCCGAGGCCGGCTGGAGTCCGCCGGTTCGGTGATCTCATTTACTCAAGCGAAAAGATGGCCCAGGTCTGCGACCTCATCGCTACCGTGGCGGCGAGCGACACCACCGTCCTGATTCAGGGAGAGACAGGGACGGGGAAGGAACTGGTTGCCCGGGCTATCCACCAGGCGAGCAAGCGCCGGGCGTTCCCGCTCATTACTGTCGCCTGCGCAGTCATTCCGGAGTCTCTGTTGGAGGCCGAGCTGTTCGGCCACGAGAAGGGTGCTTTTACCGGCGCCATCCGGGAGCGAAAGGGACGCTTTGAGCTGGCCCATCGGGGAAGCCTCTTCCTGGACGAGGTGGCTGATCTGGGACCGGCGCTCCAGGCCAAGCTGCTCCGCGTCCTCCAGGAGAAGGAGTTCGAGCGGGTGGGCGGGACTCAAAGCATCAAGGTCGCCGTCCGGCTGATCTCCGCCACGCGGAAGCGGTTGGAAGACGAGGTCTTGGCGGGACGGCTCCGGGAAGACCTTTTCTATCGCCTGAAGGTTATCACGGTCACGCTCCCTCCTCTCCGAGAGCGGAAGGAAGACATCTTCCCGCTCGCCGAGCACTTTCTTGACAAGTATCGCCGACCGCTGGGGAAGGAGATACGGGGCCTGAGCCCTGAGGCCTGCCGCCACCTCCTCGCCTACCGCTGGCCGGGCAACGTCCGAGAGCTGGAGGCCAGCATCCAGCGAGCAGTCACTCTGACGAAGAATGCTATTCTCACACCCGAGGACTTTTCCTTGGAGGACATCCTCGTGCCGTCTGGCCAACCCGGGGAGCCTGCTGGCTCCCTCATGGACGCGATCCGGGAGGCTGAGCGACGGTATCTCCAAGAGGTGCTCCGGGGTGTCGGCGGCCGACGGAACCGCGCGGCGGAGATCCTGGGGGTCAGCCGGAAGACCCTGTGGAAGAAGCTGAAGGGCCGCGGCCTCTAGAGTAATCGTTCCACAGCTTCCGCATTTCTCCCCTCCGCACCGGTCCGGTTGTCCGCTCGCTCTGGGCCGTGTGCCAATCGCCCTCATGTCCGGGGGAATTGCCTGCACCTGATGGCAGTGCTCTTGCAACTCAGATTTCCGGAGTGAGAAAGAAAGTGGGGGCTTCAGGACGTGGTGCTCGGGGGGCCGAGGACCGGCGTCTGAGGAGAGTACGCGAGGAGGCGGAGCGCGAGCACATCGCTTCCATCCTCCATCGCACGAAGGGCAATCGGGCTCAGGCGGCCAGGATCCTGGGGATCAGTCGGAAGACCTTGTGGAAGAAGCTGAAGCATCTTGGGATTTCCTCGCCTCCCAATGTTACCCAAAGGTAACGCATGGCCATAGTTTGTTACCTTTCGGTAACGTCGCCAGATAGGGCTCTCCGTCCTAGAAGTACGTTTCTTTGGCTTTTCCAATGGGGCCGCGCGTTTGGCAAAGTTCTTGCCCATGGCCTGGAAGGGCTGAATGGGTGTGTGCACCTTCAGGCGCATGGGAACTGCTCGCAAGGTGCGCGCCACACCCGGGCGGGAGATAGCCATCGGCCATCGCAAGCTGGCGCCTGAGCCGGCCGTGCCCGAGCGGCCGAGATTTGGAGGTGTGGAATGAGGGTCACCAGGAGAACCTTTCTGAAGTCGACCGGCGGAGCTGCGGTCCTGAGCCGTTTTCTGTCTGCAAAGCCGGAGACGCTCGTGACCGGCGAGGCTTCCGCAGCTCCGGCGGAAGAGTGGGTGCCCACCACCTGCTGGATCGGCAAGCAGGACTGCGGGATTCTGGCTCGCCGGATCAACGGCCGGGTGGTCAAGCTCGAGGGCAACCCGGCGCATCCCCGGAACGTGGGAACCCTCTGTCCCAAGGGGGTTGCCCAGATCATGGCGATGTATGACCCCAACCGGGTGAAGGGCCCCCTGGTCAGGACGAACGGGAAGGGGGTACCCGGGAAGTGGCGCCAGGTCTCCTGGGATGAGGCCCTGACCCTGGTGGGGGAAAAGATCAAGGAGGTCCGCAAGCGGGACAAGCGGCTCCTGGTCTGGCAGAAGGGGCGGAGCAAGGCGAAGAAGTTTTACGACAAGGCCTTTGTCAAGGTCTCCGGGGCGACCAAGCTCCACCACGGCGCCTACTGCTCCGACGCCGGCTACCGGGCTGCCGAGTACACCACCGGGCTGCACGGGGTGCTTCACCCAGATTTCCGGTACTGCCGCTACCTCCTGTCGTGGGGGTGGAACATCACCAACGCCGGCGGCAACAAGACGTGTTGGCTCACCTGGCCGCAGCAGCTCATTGCGGCCAAAGAGCGGGGGATGAAGGTAGTAGCGATCGATCCCCGGGTCAGGGGCGCGGGGCCGTTCGCGGACGAGTGGCTTCCCATTCGGCCTCAGACCGACCTGGCCCTGGCCCTGGCGCTCTCTCGGGAGCTGGTCCAGCGGGGGACCATCGACCGCGAGTACCTGGCGCGGCACACCAACGCTCCTTTCCTGGTCAAGGAGGACGGCTTCTTCTTCCGGGTGGGGGGGAAGGAGCAGGTCTGGGACCCGGCATCGGGGTCTGCGAAGCCCCACGATGCCGAGGGGGTGGGGCCGGCGCTCGAGGGGGAGTTCACCGTCGCCGGCGCGCAGGTCAAGACTGCCTTCCAGGTCTTCAAGGAGGACGTAGACCAGTTCACCCCCGAGCGGCCCGCCGGCATCTGCGATATCCCGGCCGACACCATCCGCGGGGTGGCGCTGGAGCTCGGGCAGAACGCTAGGATTGGAAGCACCATCGTGGTGGACGGTGTCCGGCTGCCCTACCGGCCGGTGGCCATCATGACCTACCACATGGCGCAGACGGAACTCGGCTTCCAGACGATGCGGGCGATGATGATGGTTACCATGCTCCTGGGAGCGGTCGAGGCGGTCGGCGGGCCCCGGACCGACTTCACGTGGAAGCCCCACAAGAATTACAAGAAGCTCAACCAGGTCAAGATCAAGGACCCACCGTACAACATCTACCTCAAGGACTCGAAGTTCTACCCCATCAACAGTAACCTCTCCGGCATCGTAGCCAAGGTGATGCTGGACCCGAAGAAATACGGGGTGGACTACACACCGGAGGTGCTGATTCTCCACATGGTGAATCCGGTGGTTGCCTTCCCCTCCCAACCGGACTTCCTGGAGTCCTACAAGAATTTCAAGTTCGTGGCGGCCATCGATCCGTGGCTCTCCGAGACGGCGGACTACTTTGCGGATGTGGTCCTCCCCGCCGCCACGATGGAGAAGTACGAAGGTCCGCTGAGTGCCA
>JBHIAD010000099.1:0-6159 GCA_046758405.1 Methylomirabilales bacterium (SeqCode) | reverse complement strand
GATCCATGGCCAGCTTGCCCAGGAGCTGCCAGTAGCGGGGGCGGGTCTCCGCGGGATAGGTCGGTTCTCCCCGCTCGATCGCGGTGTGGATCGCATCGGCCACCCCGCTTGCCGCCTGCGCCCGCCCGAGCTCGGAATAGAGGAAGGCGAGCAGAAAGCGGAATTCCGGACTCGCCGGGTACCGGGCTGCCAGGGCCTCCGCATACGGTACGGCCGCGGACCAATTCTCCTCCCGCCCTGCATGGATCCGCAGGAGGGTGACCTGGGCAGGTATCCGGGTGAGCCGCCCCCGCTCGGCCGCCTCCCGGATCCGCGCCAGTCCTGTGGCCCTGTTGCCCCGGGGTAACAGGAGCCGCACCAAGGGTTTCAGGAGAAGGGGGACCTGGCTCACCCAGTACTCGTACACCCCCAAGGCCCACAAGGCATCCACGCGGCCGGGCTCGATTGCCAGTGTCCGGCGCAGGAGGGCATGGGTGGACCGGAGCCCACCCACGGCGGCGAGGTACCGTCCCCGCGCCCCATCCACCGAAGCCAAGGTCCCCCGGATAAGGGCGGTGGTCAGGAGCAGGTCCGGGTTTTCGGGATCCTCGCGGAGCATGATCTCCGCCTCCTGGAGGATCGGGGGGAGTGCTGCACCGAGCTCCCCCACGGCCCGCTTCCACTCTCCGGCTCCACCAAGGGGCTCTACGGTCGACTGGAAGGTGATGACTGCATCGAAGTAGGGACCGAGCAACAGGCCGACAGGCCCCTGTAGACTCCCAAAGGCTTCGCGGGCACCCCCCAAGTCCAGATCCATGAAACGGTCGATCCCGCGCAGGATCTGTTCCTCGGCCCTGGGGCCCAGGAGGAAGGCAGACCGCTGGACCGCATCCGCCGCCTCCGCGAGGGACATCCACGTCGTCACCAGACAGGGCAACAGGGCCCACCGGAGCCCTCGTCGCCTCACGCTCCATTCCCGAGCGGTCTCTGCCTGCACGTCCTCGGACTCCCTGCGGTCACTCTCACGGTCGAGGCTCGGTTGACCCGCATAACCGGGCATGATACGGTATCGCCATACAGGAACCAAGGGAAAAGAGCGGCGGATGGAACTTCCGGTGGCGTGCGCCAGAACCTTTGCCCGGCCGGGCCTGGTTGCGGAGGACCTCATGCGGGTCACCGGGTGATGATGAGGAATCCCCCGGAACTCGTGGTTGCCCTCGACCTCCCCTCCTGGCGCGAGGCAGAGCCGCTGGTGGAACGGCTTGCCGGGCACGTGCGTCTCTTCAAGGTCGGAGCGCCGCTGTTCACGGCGGAGGGACCGCGGGCGCTCGCCGAACTTGCCAAGCGAGGGGCCCGGGTCTTCCTGGACCTCAAGTTCCACGACATCCCCGAGACGGTGGCCGCTGCGGTCGCGGCAGCCGTTCGCGCCGAGGTCGCCATCCTTGACGTCCACGCGCACGGGGGAGGAGCGATGCTCAAGGCGGCCCAAGAGGCTCTGGTGACAACGGCCGATCGGCTCGGCACCACGCGCCCCCTGCTCCTTGCCGTGACGGTCCTGACCAGCCTCACTGCGACCCTGCTCCGGTCAGAGCTCGGCGTGGAGCGCCCCCTGGAGGCTCATGTCGTCCACCTGGCTCGGCTCGCGATCGACGCCGGGCTCGACGGTGTCGTCGCGTCACCCCAGGAACTCCAGTCCCTTCGCCGGGCCCTCGGCCCTGACCCGATCATTGCTACCCCCGGGGTGCGGCCAGCTTGCGCATCCCACGACGACCAGCAGCGGGTACTCGGGCCCGCGGCGGCGGTGGCCGCCGGGGCCACCTATGTGATCGTCGGGCGACCGATCATCCGGGCACCCGACCCTGTGAAGGCCGCGCAGGCCATCATCGCTGAGATGCAAAACGGAAGGAGAAGGGAGGGAAACGCATGAAGCCACCGCATGGGATGGCTGTCCATCTGGCAATCGTGGGTGCACTGATCATCAGCAGCTCCGGGATCATCTTCGCCGCGCAGAGCCAGGCCCCGACCCAGCCGGCACCGGGGATGGGAGCGGCCGGGGAACCGGCCGCCAGGACGCCCGAGCTCCGCCTCCGCATCGCGCGGGACGTGCTTGCCACGGCCGTGACTGACCGCGAGCCGACACAGGCGCCCCAGCCAGTCCCCGCTGATGTCCGCCAGCTCTACTACTTCACCGAGGTCATCGAGGCGGGCGCCCCGACGACCATCACCCATATCTGGTACTGGCAGGGCCGTCAGGTCGCGGCGATCCCTCTGGAGGTCCGAGGTCCCCGTTTCCGGACCTGGAGTTCCAAGACGATTCTCCCGACCTGGACCGGCGAGTGGAGGGTGGAAGCCCACGGTCCCGACGACAGCGTCCTCTCCTCACAGTCCTTCACAGTCGAGACCGCTACGGGAAGCCCGATGGGAGGCCCCGAACAGCCCAGGTGAAAAGCCAACCCGGTGACTGGGAACGGGAGCCAGCCGATGGTTGCGTCGGTGGGTGGCCCGTGGGAGGATGCTCCCATGGACCTCTTTGAGCGATCGCCTGCAGTGACCCGCCCTTCTGACGCCCCGCTGGCCGATCGGATGCGGCCCCGGGACCTCACCGAGTTCGTCGGCCAACGGCATCTCCTGGGACCAGGTCGCGTCTTGACCGCGCTGATTCCCGGGCGCCAGGTCCCCTCCATGATCTTCTGGGGACCGCCCGGTTCCGGGAAGACCACCCTCGCATACCTGATCGCCACTCACGCCGGTGTGCCCCTGCTCGCCTACTCCGCCGTGACCACGGGGATCAAGGAGGTCAAGGAGGTCATCAGGGAAGCGGAGCGCTCCCGGCGTCGGGGGGCTTCACGGCCCATCCTTTTCATCGATGAGATCCACCGGTTCAACAAGGCACAGCAGGATGCCCTGCTCCCCCACGTCGAGCGCGGCACGATCACCTTGATCGGCGCCACCACCGAGAACCCCTCGTTTGCCGTGGTGGCGCCGCTTTTGTCCCGCACGCGGGTCTTTGTCCTCGAACCGCTGGTCGAATCGGATCTCGCCATCATTCTGGACCGCACCCTGACCGACCCCGACCGGGGCCTCGGCAAGATGGAGCTCTCCCTCGATCCAGAAGCCCGCAGCCTGCTCCTCTGGACGAGCGCCGGCGATGCCCGCGTGCTGCTGAACACTCTCGAACTCGCAGTGCGGATCGCGCCCGAGGATGATGGTCGGCGCCATCTCACCCTCCAGGTGGCCATGGAGGCCGCCCAGCGGCGAACGCTCCTCTACGACAAAGGGGGCGAGGAGCACTTCAACCAGATCTCGGCGCTCCACAAGAGCCTTCGTGACAGTGATCCGGACGGGGCGCTCTACTGGCTCGCCCGGATGCTGACGGCCGGGGAGGACCCGCTGTACATCACCAGGCGGCTCATTCGCTTTGCCTCGGAGGATGTGGGCAATGCGGACCCGATGGCCCTGTCGGTGGCCCTCGCCGCCAAGGAGGCATACCACTTCCTTGGCTCCCCCGAGGGGGAACTCGTCCTGGCCCAGTGCGCCATCTATCTCGCCACGGCACCGAAGTCGAACGCCGTCTATCGCGCCTATGAGGCCGCCCGCGCCGATGTCGCCGCAACCCCTCTCGGCCCGGTCCCCCTGGCGATTCGCAACCCATCCACCTCCCTCCTGAAAGCGCTGAGCTACGGCGCGGGCTATCAGTACGCCCCCGACGCCCCTGACGCCCTGGTGGACCAGCCCCACCGTCCCCCCGAGGTCGAGGGGCATCGCTATTATCAGCCGAGCGATCGGGGCTTCGAGGCGACGATCCGGAAGCGGTTGACCGAATGGCAGGCGCGCCTGCAGGCCCGGCGGGAGGGCTCCGACCGGCCAGAGGTCCCCTAACGCCCGAAGGGGATCGCTCCGGGAGGTTGGCTTTCCTCTTGAATATTCCTCGCCCAGCCTGCAACCGGCATACTCCCCTTCCCCTGTGTCAGTTGCTCTGCCCAGGGTCCGCCGGCGACTGGAGGGCGTTGAGGAGCGCCCGGACGGCCGCGGGGACATCTGGCGCTGCCAGCACCCCGGAGACCACCGCGACGCCGCGTCCCCCGGCGGCCCGAACCAGCGGGACGCGCTCCGCCGAGATGCCGCCAATGGCGAAGAGGGGGAGGCCGCGCGCGCGACAGATGGCCCGAAACCGATCCAGGCCAAGGGGAGGACCAAAGGGGAGCTTGGAGGGCGTCTCGAAGACCGGACCGAGGAAGGCGAAGTCGGCCCCGGCCATCTCCGCCTCCTCCACCTCTGCCGCGTCATGACAGGAAACCCCCAGGAGATGGTCAGGCCCGAGCAGCTCCCGGGCGACCCCAGGGGGCAGACTGGTGCGGGCCAAATGGACTCCGTGAGCCCCGGCGGCAAGGGCCACGTCAAGACGGTCGTTGATCATGAGCAATCCGCCAAAGGGTTCAATCTGTCGGAGAAGCTCTTCGGCGAGGTGGAAAAGGGAGAGGCTGGGCAGATCCTTCTCCCGCAGCTGAAAGACCCTGGCACCTGCCCCCAGGGCCTCATTGATCACCTCTGGAAGTGGCCGGCCGCTGGTCTGGTGCCGATCCGTCACCACCACCAACCCGGTGGCGAGGAGGGTGTCGGTCATCGAGGCCGCCGGGTTTCGCGCAGATGAGTTCGCACGGCCCCAGGTGTGCACCACCGAGGCTACTGCATCATGCCTTCGAGGGGGGTCGACGCTGTCGCATACAGCCGCTTCGGGATGCGGCCGGCCAGGAAGGCCATCCGTCCTGCTTCCACGGCGCTGCGCATTGCCGCAGCCATCAGGACCGGGTCCTTGGCCCCGGCGATCCCGGTGTTCATGAGAACCCCGTGACATCCGAGCTCCATGGCGATCGCGGCATCCGACGCGGTGCCCACGCCGGCATCCACGATCACCGGCACTGAAACGGTCTCGAGGATGATGCGGATATTGTATGGGTTCCGGAGCCCCAGGCCGGAACCGATCGGCGCCCCCAGGGGCATGACTGCGGCGGCACCGGCATCCTCGAGTCGCTTGGCCACGACCGGATCGTCATTAGTATAGGGCAACACCGTGAAGCCCTCCTTGACGAGGGTCTCGGTCGCCTTGACCAGCTCCGCGGTGTCGGGAAAGAGGGTTCGCTGGTCACCGATCACTTCGAGCTTCACCATATCCGAGAGCCCGACCTCACGACCCAGTCGGGCGTACCGGATCGCCTCCTCGGCAGTGTAGCACCCCGCCGTATTGGGGAGGAGGGTGTAGCGGGTGGGGTCGATGTAGTCCAGAAGGGACTCTTGGCTGCGGTCCAGGTTCACCCGGCGTACGGCCACCGTCACAATCTCGGCCCCTGAGGCGTCGTGCGCTCCCTGCATGACATGAAAGTCGGAATACTTGCCGGTCCCGATGATGAGCCGAGACCGAAACTTGCGCCCCCCAAGCACCAAGGCGTCCTTAGACTCCAGAGGTTCCGGCATCGCACCCCCCTGCGCCACCCGCCATGAAGGTCAGCACTTCCACGTGGTCCCCCTCCCGGAGGACGACGTCGGCGTAGCGCTCGCGCTTGATGATATCGAGGTTCACCTGAACCGCCACCCGATGCGGCAGGATCTGGAGTTCCCCCAAGAGCCCCTCGACGGTCATCCCCTCCGGGATCTCTTGGTCCTTCCCGTTGACCCGGATTCGCACGTGGGCCATTTTTTTCATGCTACCACGTCTCCGCACAGTCGGTCAATCGCCTCCCCGCCGTCGATCCCCTCCCTGGAGACCCCGGGCGATCACCTCCACCAGCCCATCGGTGAGAGGGTACTCGGCCAGCCCCCCCAAGGGAACCCACCGGGCTGCCAACACATCCGACCCGGCCTTGAGGCGGCCGGACTTCCAGGTAGCCAGGAAATCGATGATGACGTAGTGATAGCGAACCCGCCCCCCCCGGTCGTGGTGGACACGATCGACAACCTCCAGGAGGTCGCGGACCTCTACCTCGATCCCGCATTCCTCCCGGACCTCACGGACCAGGGCGTCCTGAAACCGTTCACCCAGTCCGACGATCCCGCCGGGAAGGCTCCAGCGGCGGCGATTCGGCTCCCGACCGCGCTGCACCAGCAGCACCGTTGGGCCCTTCAGCACCACCGCCCCCACCGCCACGACAGGGTGTTTCGGGTACTCCCGCACAGCCGACCCCC
>JBHIAD010000098.1:0-6195 GCA_046758405.1 Methylomirabilales bacterium (SeqCode) | reverse complement strand
CCCTTGGCGCCACGGTCAAAGCATGGTAGATAGGAAAGGGAGGTCCCCATGGAAAGGGACATGATCGAGCGCGCGATCGATCGACTCTACACCGTGAACCTCCGCATCGCCCCCGGCGAGCGGATCCTCGTCTTTGCGGACGAAGTTCGGCCCGACGAGACCGTATCCCCTGCCGACCGGGCCCGACGCGAGGCACTGCCCGCCCTCGCCGAGCGGATTGCCACCGCGGGGAAGCGGTGGGGGGAGACCAGGCTAGTCTGCTATCCCGCCGTGGCCTTCCACGGGGCGGAACCGCCGGTCCCCGTCTGGGAAGCCGCCTTCGGGGCGGAGCCGATCCGGGAGATGATCCGGCACGGGGTCCTCCCCAAGCTCCTGACGAAAGAGGCCAGTGAGACCGAATTCGAAGAGGTGATGAGCTACCTCCGGCCACTCCGGGCGGAGATCGTGGACATCGTCATCGCCGTCGCGAACTTCTCCACCTCCCATACGCAATTTCGGACCCTTGTCACCGGGGCGGGTGGGGCCCGGTATGCGAGCATGCCGCTCTTCGCTCTTGAAATGTTCGGCGGGGCGATGGGCGCTGATTGGCGTCGGGTCGCCTCCCGGAGCGAGGCCGTCGCCCAGCGCCTGACCCGCGCCGAATCCGCCCTGGTCCGGACTCCGGCCGGAACTGACCTCCACCTCACCCTGGGAAACCGGCGAGCCCACGCGGACACCGGACTCCTCTGGAAACGAGGGACCTTCGGGAACCTCCCCGCCGGAGAGGCGTACATCGCCCCGGTCGAAGGGAGCGCCGAAGGAAGGCTCATCATCGAGCAGGGACCGAGTGGCCCCCTCGACGAACCGATCACGGTGATCATCCGGGAAGGGCGGGCCGGTGGAGTGGAGGGACCTGGCGTGCATGCTGATTTCCTGGCGCGCAAGTTCCGGGCGTCTCCACTGAACGGGAACGTGGCGGAACTCGGGGTGGGCACGAACGACCGAGCGACGAATCCCCACAACATCCTAGAGGCCGAGAAGATTCTGGGGACGCTCCACATCGCCTTCGGGGACAACAGCAGCTTTGGGGGAACTGTCCGGACCCCCTTCCATCTCGACCATGTCCTCTTCAAGCCGACCTTGACCCTCGTCCATCCTGACGGGGAAACGGAAACCTTGCTCCAGGATGGATCCCTTCAGGACCCAACCCTTTTGGCCTAGGGGCTCCGAAGTCCTTTCCCGAGGCACCGGCCCTGGGACAATCCCACCTCCTCGAGGCTGGCCTCGACCTGCCGATGACTCCCCACGGCTTCTCCCCTGAGGGTCTTCCCTCCAACGAGCTCGACGACGAAGGCGCCGTCTCGATCGGTTCGGAAGAGGCGAGCCCCGCGGGCGGCGTATCGCGCGACGACCCGTGGGTGAGGGTGTCCGAATGGATTCCGATGCCCTGCCTGTGCCACCGCCCAAACCGGGCCCACGCGATCCAGGAAGGACTCGCTGCTGCTCGTGCGGCTCCCATGATGAGGGACCTTCAAGAGAAAGGCGCACAGTGGGGCCCCGCGGGCGGCCATCTCACGTTCCGCCGCTTCCTCGACATCCCCGGTCAAGAGGATCCCGACCCCCTTTACGTTGACTCGGACGACAAGCGAGTGGTTGTTCACGACGGCCGAGCGGGCGCGGTCTTTGGGAATCAGACCCAGCTCTCCCGGGTGCAGGATTTCTACCGAGGTACCCGGCCCCAGGGCCAGCCGGTCACCCCGCCGCAGGACCCTTCGACGGATGCCGCGATCTTTGACGAGTGCTCGGAACTCCCGGTAGGCCGCGGTGGGAGCCTCTAACCCGCTCTCCCAGACCTCCCCCACGCTGAAGGCGGCCAAGATCGCGCGGAGGCCATTCAAGTGGTCTGGCTGGGGATGGGAGAGGACCACCACATCCAGATGTCCGACCCATCGGTACCAGAGATAGGGGGCGACGACCCGCTCCCCCACGTCAAAGCGGTCATCGTAGCGCCCACCACCGTCTACCAGCATCCGTCTCCCCCCGGGGAGTTCGAAGAGAATCGCGTCGCCTTGACCGACGTCGAGGAAGGTGACCCGCAGCGGGGGGCGCGCCGCGGGCGAGAGGGCCCATGCCACCTGTCCCAGCAGCAGCAACGCACAGCCGCCCGCTACCGCGACTCCGCGCCGCTTGCACCGGGGTATGCTGATGGCCAGCAGGATCAGGTAATAGGAGAGCACCATCCCGAGAGTCGGCGTGAAGACTCGCAGGCTCGCGGTGGGCAACCCGGCAAACCAGGTGGCGGCTCCGATCGCGAGCCGGGCCAACCAACCCAGAAGGACCTCGATCGGGCCGATCCCATGAGGCCACCAAGCAAGGACAAGCGTGTACGCGAGCCCGACAATGCTCAGGACCCCGGCGAGCGGAACGATGACGAGGTTGGCAATGAGACCGAGCATGGAGACCCGGTTGAAGTGGAAGGCGAGCAGGGGGAGCGTCGCGGCCATCGCCGCCGTTGAGATCAGAAGCGAACCTGCGACGATCCGTCCCGGGGCCCGGAGGGCTGGGAGGGGGACTCGATCCAACATAAGGACGATCCCGAGGGTCGCCGCGAAGGTCAGTTGGACACTGGGGTCAAAGAGGGCCACGGGGCGATGGAGGACCAGGACGAGCGCTGCACAGGCGATGGCGTTCAGGGCGTCTCCCTGCCGACCGAGCACCCGAGCCAAGAGGTACAGACACGCCATCAGGACTGCCCGTACCACCGGCGGCGAACCCCCGGTGAGGAGGGCATAGGCGATGAGGCTGATGGCGGTGACCACGGCGGCAGCGCGGCTCGAGAAGCGAAGCCATCCCGCCACCCAGAAGAGTGCGCCGGCGACAAACCCAACGTGCAGTCCCGAGATCACCAAAATATGGTAGGTGCCTGACCGCAGGAAGACCTCCTGGGTCGCTCGCCCGAGTCCCGTCCGATCTCCGAGAACCACGGCGCGCAGGAGACCTCGCTCCGGATCCGAAAACCGCGCGGCCAGCCGATTCTGGAGAAGCGTCCGGAACCGGTATATCGCACGGAGGAGCCGCGATCCTCCATTCCGGCCGATCCGCTCAACATTGGCCGCTTTGGCCCACCCCTCAAGGGTGAAGCCGCGCGCCGCGGCGTAGCGACGGTAGGAGAAGCCGCCCGGGTTCAGGTAGCCGCGCGGACGGCGAAGCCGAAACCACCCCGCGAACTGATCCCCGTACTGCCAGTCCTCCCCACCCCCGATCACGCTCAGCCGCGCAATGCCCGAGGTGTCAACCGTGCGCCCCCGTACCTGGATCCGTGAGATCTTCGCCAGGAATCGGAGGCGTTCTTGCCTATCGAATGCCCCCTCGGGTCTGAGGCGCTCCGGGAAGGTGTGCAGCTGACCCTCCAGCCAGACCTGCTGGCTCAACACCTCCTCCGGTACCATCCCCAGGTCGAAGGGCCCGCTCGCCCGCACCGCTAACCCTGAACGGAGCGCTCCAAGGGCCACGCATCCGAGCAGCAGGAGGATCGTCGCCGCCTGCCATCGCTTGCGCCGCCAGACAACGACGGTCAAGCCGAACGCAACCGCCCCCACGACGAGCAACACACCGGGCACGAGGAAGGGAAGGGACATCTGGAGGAGAACCCCCCCGAGCACCGCACCCGTCACCGGTACCAGGGGGCGGAGAATGGTGTGATTTACATTTTCAGCAAGTTTGGGTAGCATGCGGCAGGTACCCTTCTCGGAGACAGGTGATGCGCACGATTGACCGATACATCGCCGGCGAGATCCTGAGTTCCCTCTGCGTCGGCCTCGGAATCTTCACCGTTGTCCTCATGATGGAGAAGATTCTGAAGGTGGTCGATCTTGTCATCGGCAGGGGGGTGCCTACGGCGGTCGTCGGTCGACTCCTCCTCTACTCCTTCCCCCTCCTCCTCATGGTGACAATCCCCATGGCCGTGCTCCTGGCCACGATCACGACTTACAGCCGCCTCGCCGCGGATAACGAGATCCTGGCCCTGAAGACGGCTGGCTGGAGTCTCTACCGCATGACCGTTCCCGCCCTCATCATTGCTGTCCTGGGGACGATTGCAACCTTCTACATCACCACCTTCGCCGTCCCATGGGGAACCCGTAGCTTCCGTGACCTCCTCTTCCACCTCACTCGCACCCGGGCGACCATCGGCCTGACGCCAGGCGTATTCAACGACGACTTCCGGGGCCTGCTCCTCTACGTCCACACCATCGAACAGGGCACGGATACCCTACGCGGGGTCTTCGTGACCGACACCCGGAATTCCGAGCAGCCCCGAACCATGATCGCCCGCGAGGGACAAATCCTCAGCGACCCGGCTGCCGCACAGGTCACCTTGCGCCTCACAGAAGGCACGACACATATCATCCCGACCGAGGACCCCGAGCGCTACCAGCTCCTGCACTTCGGGATCCTGGACCTTCCCCTGAGCTTCGGCGGCCCTGGCTCCGGGGCTCTCCCCCGTGAGCCGATCGAGATGGATGTCGCCGAGCTCCGTGCGGCCGTGGCCGCTCGCAGGATCCAAGGGCTCCCCCCAGGGGCATACGCCGTCGAGCTGATGAAGAAGGGGTCGATTCCGATCACCTGTCTGGTCTTCATGCTGCTCGGTGTCCCCCTTGGCATCCGCGTCAAGCGGTCGGGGCGAAGTCTGAGCCTGGCGGTCAGCGTGGGGCTCGCGCTCGTCTATTACATCCTCATGGTCTCAACCGAGCGCCTCGGAGACCAGGGACGCCTGAGCCCTTTTCTCGCCGCTTGGATCCCGAACCTCACGCTGGGCACCATTGGCCTCATGCTCTTTGCGAGCTCGGCCCGCGAGACTTCGCCGACGGCGTGGATGGGCGGATGCTATCGCGCGTGGGCCGGTGGCCGCCACCGTCCTCCCCGCCAGCGGGGCCGCTGAGGTGCGCCTCCTCGACCGCTACGTAGGCCGTGAGTTTTGCGCCCTCTTCTGCCTCATCCTCGTTGTCCTCGTGGCGGTCTCGATCGTCATCAATGTCTTCGAGAACATCAACCGCATTGTCACAGCGCAGGCAACCCTAGCCGAGATCGCCCGCTACTACCTCTTCTCGGTGCCCAAGTACACCATGCGGGTCGCACCCATGGCCGTGCTCCTGGCTTCCCTCCTGAGCCTCGGGCGCCTCGCCCGTCACCACGAACTCCTCGGCATGCAGATGGGTGGCGTCAGCCCCCCGCGGGTGGTTTGGCCTATCCTTGGACTCTCCACCCTGATCTGCCTCGGGCTCCTCGCCTTCGGCGAGACGATCGCGCCAGCGGCCAACGAGGAGATGCTTAAGTTCAAGGCGTTACGCCTCTACGGAGCGAAGGTGTTTCACCAAACCAAGGAGAGTGACATCTGGTACATGCTCGGACCGCAGGAGATGCTCCACATTGCCCTCCTGCAATCCCAGGAGGGCCTCATGAGAGACCTGACCGTGTACCAGTTCAACCAAAAATTCCAGCTCGTGCGCCGCATTGACGCCGCTCGGGCTCGGTGGCAGGGAGGACAGTGGCACATGGAGGGGGTGAGCGTCCGGACGTTCGAGAACGGAGGGATCTCCCGAGTAACAAGCGCGCCCACGATGCGTCTGGACGTCCGGGCCACTCCCTCGGATCTTGCCCGCGTGGAGCGTGATGTCCGAGAGATGAGCTCCCAGGAGCTCAGACAGTACATTCGACGCCTGACAAAAAGCGGTCTCGATGCCCGGCGGTATTGGGTGGACCTCTATGCCAAGCTGAGCACACCCTTCATCAGCCTGGTCATGGCCTGCATCGGAATCGGATTCGCGCTTCGGGCGGGGCGGCAAGGGATCCTCGCCTCGGTCGGGGCAGCCGTCATCGTGGCCTTCTGCTACTGGGTCCTCTTCTCGCTCTCCCTGGCCCTCGGACGGAGCGAGGCGCTTCCTCCCGTCCTTGCCGCGTGGCTGCCGAACATGCTCTTCGGAACTGCGGGGCTCTGGGCTCTATTTCACAGCCGAGGACAGGCCTGAGGGGGTCTCGGGGCTGACAACTCTTACACCCCGTGCCCCACCCGGTATCGTGCTCTGCTACGGAGAGATGATCGGACAGACACTAGTGCCCCTCCAACTAGCCTCTCCTAAGAGTACCAAGGTACCGGGAGGGGCACTGAGGGGTCGTAGGGGAGAGGCTCCCCTACGCCTGGGGGGTGCTCAGCGAGGC
>JBHIAD010000097.1:0-6337 GCA_046758405.1 Methylomirabilales bacterium (SeqCode) | reverse complement strand
GAGAAGGCGCGGTCTCGTTTGATGCGACGCCGGACGAAGATCGCGGGGGACCTCGTCGAGGTGGAGCGGGCTGAGGAGTTCCGAAAAATGGGGGAGCTCCTCAGAGTCTACGGCACCCGGCTCTCCCGAGGTCTTTCAGAGACCACCCTGCCCGATTACTACCAGGGACCTGATGCGCGGATCACCATTCCCCTCGATCCCACCTGTACGATCCAGGCGAACGCCGAAGGCTATTTCAAGCGGTTCCGGAAGGCCATCCGGGGGCGCGACCACGCCACCCGTCGCCTGGCCGCGACTGACCGCGATCTGGCCTACCTTGACGCGCTCGCCGACCGCCTCGCCTCGGCCACGGGGCCCGAGGAGCTGGCGGCGCTCCAGGGCGAAGTGGCGTTGCTCTCCTCCCTCCCCGGAAGCGCGGGGCCTGCTCAGCGGGCAGGCACGAGCCGGAGAAGGGACCCCCTCGCCCCTCACCGCTTTCGCTCAAGCGACGGCCACGAGATCCTGGTCGGACGCAGCACCCAGGGCAATGCCTATCTCACCTGGCGGCTCGGGCACCCCCACGATCTGTGGCTCCACGTGCAGGGGCGTGCCGGCGCTCACGTTATCGTGCGGGCGAAGCGAGACGAACAGATCCCGGCACGGACCCTTCGGGAGGCGGCGCAGCTCGCCGCCTACTACAGCAAGGCCCGCAGCGAAACCAAGGTCCCGGTGGACTACACCCGGGTCAAGTTCCTCCGGCGCCCTCGGGGGGGAAAGCCCGGAACGGCCCTCATCACCCAGGAGAAGACGATCCTCGTTCGGCCGGACGCGGCCCTGGTCGGACGCCTCGCCCTCCCGCCCGAGACCCGCTGACATGGAGCTTCCCGATCCCATCGCGGTCATTGACATCGGCACCAACACGGTCCGACTGATTGTCGCCCGCCCGGAGGGCCCCACCCACCGGACGATTCACACGGCACAGGTGATCACCCGTCTCGGCGCAGGCCTCGTGCGGCGCCCACGACTGGATCCAGCCGCCTGGGAGCGGACCATGGCGGCCCTCCGCAAGCTCACGGCCCAGGCCCGGGACGCTGGGGCAGCCCGGGTCATCGCCGTGGCCACCAGCGCCGCCCGCGAGGCCGAGGACGGGCCTGCCTTCTGCCAAGAGGCCGCGGAGTCGCTGGGGATCAGAGTCCTCCCGCTCTCCGGCGCGGAGGAGGCGCGGCTCACGGCGATTGGTGTCCTCTGGGCCCTCGGGTCGCTGGAGGGTACCTGCTTGATCCTCGATGTTGGTGGGGGGAGTACCGAGCTCACCTGGATCGTGTCCGGAGAAGTGGCCGGGCGCGTGAGCCTCCCCCTCGGGGCGGTCCGCCTCACCGAAGCCGCGCTGCACCATGACCTCCCGTTGCCCCAGGAGATCGCCACGGTGCGCCGGCTGACGGCCGAGGCCCTGACAGGCCTCGCCCCGCCCCTCGCGGACGGCCGAGAGACCCGTCTCCTCGGCACCGCGGGGACGATCACCACCCTGGCGGCGATCGATCTCCGGATGGGCACGTATGATGCAACACGGATCACTGGCCATCGGCTCGACCGGGATCGGGTCGAAACGCTTCTGAGCCGTCTCGGCGCGCTCTCCCTGGAGGAGCGTCGGCGCCTCCCGGGACTTGAACCCGAGCGAGCCGACATCATCGTGGCGGGGGCTGCCATCACCGCCGAAGTCATGACCGCCCTGGGCGCCCCGACGATCGTGGTCAGCAATGGAGGCCTTCGGGAAGGAGTCCTCCTCGACCTCTTGCGGCGGCAGGCAGCGCACCATGCACCCGCTAGGGGCTCGCCGCGGACGACCCGCTGCCTTGACAAGAGCGGGGGCCCATGTTAGAAACCCGCGAAGGGCGCGCGCAGAGGACACAGAGGACAGGCCCCATGGACTTTGCCAAGGTACTGGTCCTGAACAACTTTTTAGAAGCTCTCCAGGTCTGCTCTCTCCGCCGTGCCATCTGCCTGCTCTTCACCGGCCGTGCCGAGCGAGTCGAAGACACCGAGCGCCTGATCCGCTCCCCCTCGCGGGCGATGGTGGTTCCAGCGGTGATTCGGCTTGGCCGTCCCGCCCGAAGGCCGCCTTTCCAAACGCTCTCCTTCAACAAGAAGAATATCCTCAAGCGGGACGCTTACACCTGCCAGTACTGTGGGAGGAATGGCAGGGAACGGATGACCATCGATCACATCATCCCTCGCTCCCTCGGAGGGAAGACCGTGTGGGAGAACGTGGTGAGCGCCTGTCACGCCTGCAACACCCGCAAGGGCAACCGGACTCCCCTTGAGGCCGGGATGGTGCTCCTGCGGCGGCCCAAGCGGCCGCTGTCCGCCTTTTCCCTCACCATCCTGGGCCAGTCGGCCCATCATTTGCATGTCTGGCGGAAGTACCTGCCTACGGAGGCGCTTGCCCTTGAGGAGGACATGTTGGACGGCCACAGGAGGTAAGGGATGGAAGGGCGCAGGATGCGATGCAACATGGTGATCACGGTGCTTTGGCTCGCCGTGATCACCCCGGGCGCCATCGCGGCCGAGGAGATGGGTCCCGGCTCTCCCCTGCCTGTCGAAGCGCTGCACTTGGTCGAGCCGGGGGACTACCTCTATCTCCTCGCCGGCTACTACTACGACGACCCCCGCCAGTGGGAGCGCATCTACCGCACCAATCGCGACCGGATCAAGAAGCCGAGTCTGCTCGAGAAGGGGCTGATCCTCCGGATCCCGCTCCCGCCAAATTGGGAGCGTAAGGAGCCCTATCAGGCGTGGAAGGCCCGAATCGGCGAAGAGGTTCCCCTGGCGAAGATCACTCCCTCCAAGGCGCCTGAGTAGACCTCCGGTCTGCAACGATCAGAACGGTCAGGGAGAGGGCGGCAGGTCGTTCTCAAAGCTTCACCGCGACCTTGCCCTTGACCAGGGCACTTCGGACCGGGTGAGGCGGGAGGGATGAGAAGGTACAGGATGCGATTCGGATTTGCGATCACGTTGCTCCTGCTCGCCACGGTCACCCTGGGCCCCGCCGCCGCCGAGGGACCCGCGCCGGCGCCTCTTGAGGCCCTCCATCGGGTGGAGCCGGGTGATTTCCTCTTTCTCATCGCAGGCTACTATTATAACGATCCCAACCAGTGGGAGCGGATCTACCGCGCCAATCGCGACCGGATCAAGAACCCGCACAGGATCGAGAAAGGGTTGGTCCTCCGCATCCCACTCCCGCCGGATTGGGAGCCCAGAGCGCCCTATCAAGAGTGGAAGGCCCGGTTCCTCCAGAAGCAGAGAGACGCTGCTGCTGTAAAGGCGCGCCCGAGCCCTCTCGAGGCTGCACATGGCCGATACCGGCTCCGGCTCCTGGTGCCCGCCGGCTACACGGAAAAAGGTGTTATGACGATCAATGGACAGGTGGCGATCCAAGAGAATGGAGAGCAGGGGGAGGCCTCCTTCGGGGTTCGGGCGCAGACCGAAATGCGAGTCAACACCGTGACTCCTGATGGACTCTACGACGTCTCCACGCGCATATTCGATGTGCAGGTGGACGGAAAACAGTTCGACCTGGCAGCCATCGGAATCTCTCGGGACGGGACACAGCGTCGCCACCTCGTCAACCGGCGCCTCGAAGTGATAAAGGAGCTGAAGGGCCCAACCAGTTCAACTTTTGAAGAGGTCACCTATCCCCCTGGCCCCCTCAAGACCGGTGACTCCTGGGACGTCAACCGCATCGTCACCGAGCAGGGCGCGACCATGCGTGTCACCACCCGCTATACCCTGGCAGGCCGCGAGACCTTTCAGGATCAGGAGGTCCTCCGCATCGTAGTGACCACCACCGTGCGCCCAGCGGACAAAATGCCAGAAGCCCAGGTCACCATGTCCGGTGAGGGGCATGTGCTGGTCAGCCTGGCGAACGGGTCCATCCTCCACCAGGAGATGGATTCCCGCATCGAGACGGCTCTACCCTCGCAGCAGGCATATTTCAAGGTCACCATGAGGGCCGTTCTGACATCCACACCCTAGCCCCCCTGCAGACTCGCACTCGCACCCTTGCCACATCGCCACCCCGTCAGCCATAATCACCCCGAGGCGTGAAAGATGAGGAGGAGGCGATGGGGATCTTCAAGCTCCGGTGTGAGTTTTCCCCCAAAGGGGACCAACCACAGGCGATCGGGGAACTGACCGACGGCCTGCTCGCCGGTCGACCTCACCAGGTCCTGCTCGGCGTGACCGGCTCCGGGAAGACCTTCACCATGGCGAACGTCATCGCGAACGTGGGGCGGCCCACCCTCATCATCGCCCACAACAAAACCCTGGCTGCCCAGCTCTATAACGAGTTCAAGGGCTTCTTTCCTGACAACGCGGTGGAGTACTTCGTCTCCTACTACGACTATTACCAACCTGAGGCCTACATCCCTCAAACCGACACCTATATCGAAAAGGACGCCCTCATCAACGAGCACATCGACAAGCTGCGGCACTCGGCAACGCGCTCTTTGCTCGAGCGGCGGGACGTCATCATTGTGGCATCGGTCTCGTGCATTTACGGCCTCGGCTCGCCCGAGGCGTACCACGGGATGATGGTCTTCCTCGAGGCGGGCGCGTCATGCCGGCGGGACGAGATGCTCCGGAAGCTCGTGGAGATCCAGTACCAGCGCAATGATTACGACTTCCACCGGGGGACCTTCCGGGTCCGGGGCGATGTGGTGGAGATCTTCCCCGCCCACGCGGATACGGCCCTTCGGGTCGAGCTGTGGGGTGACGAGATCGAGGGGCTGTGGGAGACTGATCCCCTGACCGGCACGACGCTGCAGAAGCTGCACCGGGCACCGATCTACCCCGCCAACCACTACGTCACCCCTGAGGAACGGCGGCAGCATGCCCTCGTGGCCATCGAGGAAGAGCTCGGGGAGCGCGTCGCCTGGCTCGAGAAGCAGGGGAAGCTCCTGGAGGTGCAGCGCCTCCGGCAGCGAACCCTCTTTGACCTGGAGATGATGCGGGAGATCGGCACCTGCAAAGGGATTGAGAACTACTCCCGACACCTCACTGGCCGGGCACCGGGCGACCCTCCTCCGACCCTCATGGACTATCTCCCCCAGGATGCCCTGGTCATCATCGATGAGTCCCACCAGACCATCCCGCAGCTCCACGGGATGTACCGGGGAGACCGATCCCGGAAGGAAACCTTGGTCGAGTACGGGTTCCGCCTCCCCTCGGCCCTCGACAACCGACCCTTGACCTTCGCCGAGTTCGAGCGATGTGTGAACCAGGTGATCTCTGTCTCCGCGACCCCCGGTCCCTACGAACTCAAGAAGGCCGCAGGGATCCTCGTGGAGCAGATCATCCGGCCAACGGGACTGATCGACCCGGAGATCGAGGTCCAACCCACCCGGGGGCAGATGGATGCCCTCATCCACGAGATTCGCCTACAGGCCGCCCGGGATCAGCGGATTCTCGTCACCACCCTGACCAAGCGGATGGCCGAAGAGCTGACCGACTACCTGGCCGAGCACGGGATCCGGGTCCGGTACCTGCATTCGGACATTGACACACTGGAGCGCAACGAGATCATCCGGGACCTGCGCCGCGGGAAGTTCGATACCTTGGTCGGGATCAACTTGCTCCGAGAAGGGCTGGATATCCCCGAGGTCTCCCTGGTCGCCATCCTCGATGCCGACAAAGAAGGGTTTTTGCGATCCTCCGGCTCTCTCATCCAGACCATGGGGCGCGCTGCGCGCAATGTGGAAGGGAAGGTCATCCTGTACGCCGACACGATGACGGGCTCCATGCAGGCTGCCATCGGCGAGACGACCCGCCGGCGCGAACGCCAGGTGGCCTACAATGCCGAGCACGGCATCACGCCGGAGACGATCAAAAAGCAGATTACGGACGTCCTGGCCAGCATCTACGAGCGGGACTACTACACCGTCCCGGCCCGGCCTGACGAAGAGCGGGATGCCTTCGTCCCGCGCGACGAGATCCCCTCCCTCATCGCCACGCTCCAGAAGCAGATGAAGGCCGCCGCCAAGGCCTTGGCCTTCGAGCGGGCCGCCGAGCTCCGGGACCGGATCCGTGCCTTGCAGGACCGGATGATGGGGATCCTCGATGCCTGATAGGCCCGACACGACCCCGACTCACCGATCCCTCCCTGAGTCCCCCCTGGTCCTCTCCACCGTGGCCCTTGGTCTCCGGACGCTCTCCTTCCTCCAGGTGCATCCCCCTTCGTCCGACTCGGACCGAACCGGGAGCCTCTTGAGCCTCTTCGGGCATAACGCCTTCACGGCCCTAGGCGATGCGCAGGTAGTGGAGCCATGCTTGAGACTCACCCGCTCCCTTCCCGGGGGAGCCC
>JBHIAD010000096.1:0-6371 GCA_046758405.1 Methylomirabilales bacterium (SeqCode) | reverse complement strand
GAAAGGCAGTGGCCTTCATCCGAACCCTGGACCGCAAGGCCAACGAGTTGGTCTTGCGAGGGCACCGCGGCCTCTCCCCGGAGTATGTGCAGGCCACTCCGACCATCTCCAGGGGCGAGGGGGGGGCAGGGTACGTGCTGCAGCAGAAGCAGTCGCTGTATATCCCAGATGTTGCAGCGGACCCCCGGCTCGACCGGTGGCTGCAGTTCATGAGAGGCCAGTGGTCCTACTGTTGTGTCCCCATGCTGGCCAAGGGCGAGGGCATCGGCACCTTGAGTGTCGCCAGCGATCACCGCGATGACTTCACCCCCGAGGATCAGCGGCTCATCGAGACCATTGCCGCGCCCATCGCAGTCGCCGTCGAGAAGGCGTACCTCTTCGAGGATGCCACCGAGAAGGCCGCGAAGTTCAAGGCGCTGGGCGCAGTCTCCCGGATGCTGGCGTCGGCCGTTGAGCGCCAGGAGACCTTGCAGCAGATTGCGCGGGCCGCGGTAGAGCTTCTCGACGCCGCGGGCGCCACGGTCTGGGCGGTGGCGCCTCTAGGAGAGACCCTGACCTTGGAAGCCGAGGTGGGGGGTACGTATGCTCACCTGCGGACCCACACCCGGCTTCGGATTGGCGAAGGCATTGTGGGCGCCATCGTAGCGGGGCGGCAGCCCCTCATCCTGGATGAGTACACGCGGGATCCCCGGGTCAAGAACCGGGCCCGCGCGGAGGTGGAAGGGTACCGGGCCTTCGCGGGAGTCCCGCTCCTGTTGGGGGAGCAGGCTGTGGGCGTCTTGACCGTCTACCGGCGGACCCCCGATCCCTTCCGCCAGGCGGACATCGAGGTGCTGACCGCGTTTGCCGCCCATGCGGCCGTCGCCATTGAGAAGGCCAGGCTCTACCAGGAGATCAAGGAGCACTCGAGGAATCTGGAAGAGAAAATCAGGGAGCGCACCCAGGAGCTTGAGATTGCCAACCGACACAAGTCAGAGTTCCTCGCCACCATGTCCCACGAGCTCCGGACCCCGCTGAATGCCGTCATCGGGTTTTCGGAGCTGCTGCAGGACGGGCTGACCGGTCCCTTGACCTCGAAGCAGGACCGGTATGTGGGGAATATTCATCAGAGTGGCAAGCACCTCCTGCAGCTCATTAACGACATCCTTGATCTCAGCAAGGTCGAGGCGGGCAAGATGGAGATTTGCTGGGAGTCCATCGACCTCGCTGAGGTCCTCCGGGAGGTCCAATCCAGCCTCGAGCCGCAGGTCCTTGAGAAGGATCTCACTCTTCGTCTGGTTCTGGACCCAGCCTTGCCACGGGTCTACGGCGACCGGAAGATGCTGATCCAGATTCTCTACAACCTGCTCAGCAACGCGATCAAGTTCACCCCGAACCGGGGCCGGGTGGAGGTGGCCGCCCGTCTCGTCCCATCGGCCCTCGAGGTCCGGGTCGCGGACACCGGGATCGGGATCCCGCCGGAGAAGGTCGACGAGATCTTCGAGCCCTTTCGCCAGGTGGATCGCTTTCTCAGCCGTCAGTACCAGGGGACCGGTCTGGGCCTTGCCCTCACCAAGCGATTGGTCGAACTGCACGGGGGCCGCATCTGGGTGGAGAGCACGCCGGACAAGGGGAGCGTCTTCTTCTTCACAGTCCCCGCCGTTCAGACTCCAACCAAGGGTGACGGGACGTCGGAACAGCCCCTGGTGCTTGTGGTGGAAGACGATCCGAATGCGGCTGAGCTGTTGGTCAGGTATCTGGGAGAAGGGGGCCTCCGGACTGCTGTCGCCTCCACCGGTGAAGAGGTCGTGCGTCTGGCCATCACCCTGCAACCCCGGGCGATCTGCCTTGACATCCTGCTTCCGACAATTGATGGATGGCAGATCCTGCGGCAACTGAAAGAGCATCCCCTCACGTGCCATATCCCGGTTGTGGTGGTCTCCATCGTGGATGATCGGCCCAGGGGCCTCGCCCTGGGAGCGGTCGAGTGCCTGACCAAGCCGATCGACCGGAAGGAGCTTGTCAATCTCGTGGAACGCTGCCTGGCGGCCCGGACGGGCGAGTACGCCACGGTCCTGGTGGTCGATGATGAGGCTCCCGTACGGGAAATGGTCCGTGTGATCCTGGAATCGGCGGGGATCCACGTGCTCACGGCGGAAAACGGTGAGACCGGCCTGGTCCTCGCCCGGAGTCGTCGCCTCGGCGCCATCGTCCTCGACCTGATGATGCCTGGCCTGAGCGGGTTTGAGGTCCTGCACGCCCTGAGAGCGGATCCCGCCACGGCCGAGATCCCTGTTCTCATCTATACCGCGAAGCTCCTGACGCCGTCCGAGCGGACCCTCCTCCGCGGGCAGGTGAGTCGGGTACTCCAGAAGGGGCAGGGAAGGCAAGAGCTCCTTCGGGAGATCCGTCGTCTCGTTGATGGCACTCCCGTTGCGGCCCCCACCGATCCCCGCTGACCCCTCGTGCAGTCACGTCCCGTCGTTCCCATCAGGCTCCGGAGGGCATCCAGGTTGCGGCGGTCGGTCGCCACGGGCCCCCTGCTTGGCATCCCTCGGGGTTCGCGCTCATCATCGAAGGACCCACCGGCCGTATGGCATTCTCGCGGCTGGTTCACGGTTCACAGTTCATGGTTCACGGAAGATCTCCCCGCAGTCGCCCTTCTGTGAACTGTGAACCCTGAACCATGAACGTTCTTGCGTGAACGGCTGTTCAACATGCCGTAGCGGCAGAGGGCGAAGTCGTACTTCACGGGATCTCTCGGATCGAAACGGCGGAGGCTCCGGGTGATCTCCTCCGCCATGAGCCAGTCCGGGGTGCGCCGCATGGTCAGCCCCAGGACCTGTGCGACGCGTGCCACGTGGGTGTCCAGGGGGATGATCAGCTTGGCCGGATCCACGGTCCGCCAGAGCCCGAAGTCAATTGGGTCCCCCTGGCGCACCATCCATCTGAGGAAGAGGTTCAGCCGTTTGCACGCCCCACCCGCCCGCGGCGACGGCACGAGGTGGGTCATCCCGGGGGAGAGGGTGCCTGGCCGGAAGTAGGGGCGGGGGTCGCCCGCGAGCAAGGTCTCGGCAAAGCTGGTGAGGGCAGGACGGATGTCGGGGTCCTCCGGGGTATAACCGGCCAGGAAGCAGCCTTCGAGAGAACCGTAGCGCGCAAGAACCTGTCGTAGCAGGACGAGGAGACAGCCCAAATCCGCCGCGGTGTTGAACCGGTAGTAGAGCGATGCGAGGAGGGAACCGTGCCGGTCTCGGTCGAAGTTCCGGACGAAGGCGGCCGGCGACGGGCCCAGCAGGGCGAGGAAGCGATCCAGGACGGGAGTGAAACACTCCACACGGCCATAGGCGAGCGCCGCCGCGAGGAAGCCAACGACCTCCTGGTCATTTGGCCGTGCGTAGCGGTGGGGAAACTTGAGCGCCGAGGTCTGCAGGTAGGTGAGATCATAGGTGCGGTAGAGTCGCTCGAGGGTCACCGCGAGAGTCCCCTGGCTTCGCCCCACGGTCTTCACTCTTCCTGAAGAGATTCCCCGATGCACCCGTCGCCGGTCTTCACGCGCGCGGTCCTCCGGGAGCGCCTCCTGGGCGGGTATCGCGTGATGGAGCGGGGCACCGGTAGCTGGTCCTGAAGGCCACGTGGTGGAGGGTGCGGCTCCGAAGGCAGAGCGCCCTGCCACCCGTGGCGGGGCGCAGGGGGACGCGTTCAGCGACCACGGTGGCCGTTTTTCTTCTGGGGCTCGTGGAGGATACGACGCTGCTTCTCCATGAAACCGATAGCGTACGGTGAGACCACGGGGACCTTCTCGATCCGCGGTCCCTGCCTGTAGTGCGCGGCGATTCGGATCGAATAGCCGTTGATGGAGCCGGAGACAGTGCCCCCCTTCACGTAACTCCAAGGACGGGACCGGCTGGTGTCGTTCACGGCCACCACAATCCCCACGGTGCCATCGGTGAAGTATTGCTTGTCTTCCTTGGAGAGCTGCGTCGTGGCACGGATCGTCCCGTACATCGGGTGGGAATGGTAGTCCCCGACGCACTGCCAGCGCGTGGTCGTATGCACAGCTTCCTCAACGCGCTGGCTCCGCTTCCAGTCGATATGGACCTTGCGGTACTTCCGGTTGGCGGTCTGGTAGGGCACAGCGAACTCCACGTAGACTCGGTCCGGCGTGCTGTGACCCAGGAGGATGCCAAAGCATTCCCGGCGGTACACTTCGACCGTGGAGACGAGGAGACCGATGAATGCGTTCTCGCTGAGATAGACTTCCACGACTCCGTGTGCTCCTCTGGTTTCTTGCGCCATCGCCGCCGCCATGAGGTGTCGCAAACGCGGCGGCGCGGTCACGGAAGGATACCCTCTGCGCTGCAGGGTCGTCCGCTGGGCATAGAGTATGTCTTTAAGAATAGCGGAGTCAACAGCGGAGGGCAAGATCAAATTTTTGATTGAAATAAAGAAAATTAGAAATTATGATATATGTGTTATCCAACATTCGGAGGAACAGTTGATGGAAAGGATTGTGCTCAAGTCGAGGGGGCAGGTAACGCTCCCAGCGAAGGTCCGGAAGCTGCTAAGACTCGAAGAGGGGGACATTCTGGAACTGACAGTCGAGGCGGGCCGGATCGTCCTCACCCCCCTCGAGTTCAGGCCGAGGGTCTCCCCCCATCCCTCAGAACCCGGAGGCGCTGGGAATCTTCCCGAACGAGCCCCTGCCGACACCCCCTTGGGCGCCAGGGAAGCTGAGCTTACCGGTGGGGAGGGCCACTGGTGAGGGCTCCTCGGCCATCGTTGTCCATGGCGGCGCTGAGGCCCCAGATCCGGAGACCAAAGGCGCCCGTATAACCCCCGTGGCTCTGCCTTGAACTGGAGATCCGCTTGTGACTTGACGGCGGGCGTGGCCTCTGCCAGTCTTACGGCAGGAGCTCTCACCGGAGAGGAGGACGAGCATGCGAAAGCCACATGGGATGGCCACCGGGATGTTGTTGGCGATGTTTCTCCTCGGCGTGGCTCCAGAGGGATGGACCTGAACGGCTGCCGGACCCGATGGGCACATTGGGCAGACCTTACACGTTGACGTATCGAGGGGTCAGATCAAGATTCAAGATGCCCAAACCAGCCGGCCGATCGAGTTTCATGCCCAGCCGGACCTGTTAGTCGGAATTGTGCCCGGTGATCGGGTGATGATCCGGTACCGGGAAGAGGGCAAGCGCCTCGTCGCACAGGAGATCAAGAAGCTCCAGGAGTAGGTGCCAGTGGTACGCAGAGCGGGTTCCGAGGGGGCTCGCTCTGCGTTCCTTGTACGCCACGGGGTGGGCTCCTCCCCGAAGGGGGGCCGGTGTTCGTTCCGTTGGGGGGCGCGGCACGGTTGAGCCGAGGACGAGCAATGGCCTGTCCTTCCATCTTTTCTGGGGGGAGAGGGGGTGCACCCCGAAGAGTGAAAGACCGATCCATCGGAATAACGGACGCATCAAGGACCAGGGGAAACACGTCGTGCGACTCACAGGCAAGGTTGCCCTGGTTACGGGAGGTAGCCGAGGGATCGGTCTCGCGGTGGCGCAGGCCTTCGGTCGCGAGGGCGCCCGCGTCGTTGTCGTCGGACGGGATGAGACGGCCCTGGGGGAAGCCGTAAGGACGCCCGGCCTGACGGGAACATCCGCGCTTGCGATCCCGGCGGATATCTCGGACCCCGCAGCCGTCGCCGCCCTCGCAGTGCGAGTGCAGCGCGAGGTCGGAGCGCTTCACGTCCTGGTCAACAATGCTAGCATCCTCGGCCCGCGCGTGCCGGTCGCGGCCTACCCCATCGAGGCCTGGCAGGAGGTCCTCGCGGTCAACCTGACCGGCGTCTTCCTGGTTATCCGGGCGCTGTTACCGCTCATGGAGCGAAGTGGCGGCGGATCCATCATCAACGTCAGCTCGGGCGTGGGTCGGACCGGGAAGGGGCGATGGGGGGCCTACGCCGTCTCCAAGTTTGGGCTGGAGGGGCTGACTCAGGTCCTCGCCGATGAATGCCAGGGTACCGGGATTCGGGTCAATGCGGTGAACCCGGGAGGGACGCGGACCGCCATGCGGGCGACAGCCTATCCCCAGGAGGATCCCAATACGCTCCTGAGACCAGAGGAGATCACGCCGGTCTTCGTCTACCTGGCCTCTGACGAGTCCCGCACCGTGACGGGCCAATCCCTGGACGCCCGAGACTATATGGGCCGCTCGGCCCTTTCGCACTGATCCATCTCGGAAGGCCGAGACGTGCCCTCCCGAGGCCACACCATTTGAAGCGGGGATGCTCCTACCTCAGGGCAGGGAGTGGGAGGTCCTTGCGGGCATTCCATTGACTGGGCCGGCGAGGGACGATGGCTCAGACACCCTACGACATCGCGATCATCGGTGGAGGGATCGTC
>JBHIAD010000095.1:0-6428 GCA_046758405.1 Methylomirabilales bacterium (SeqCode) | reverse complement strand
AGTAGCGCATCGAGGTGCAGGGTCTGGTTGACGGTGGAGGCGATGGTGTGGAGGGTGGCCAGTTCTTGGTTCTGTCGGATGGTCCCTTGGAGGAGGCGGGCCTTCTCAAGGGCGATGGCCGCGTGGTCGGCGAGGACCTGAATCAGCTCCCGCTCTAGCTGCGTGAAGTTCCGGAGCTCCCGGCTGAAAATAGAGAGCACTCCCAGGACCTTTCCTTCGATTACCATGGGGACGCCGGCGAAGGAGACCAGCCCCGTGCTTTCCAGAAAGTTGCGGTTCAGCCAACGAGCGTCCTCCCTGAGATCAGGGATGAACTCGGCCCGCCGGCGTTCCCAGAGGCTTCCGATCACCCCCTGCCCGATGAGGATCCGTATATGGGGAGTCGAGCGGAGGTCCTCACTCCCATGGCTGGCCTGGATGGTGAGTTCCCGTGCGGCCTCGTCGGTCGTCCAGAGCCGCACGAGATCCGCCTGCAGGAGCTGGCTCGCCGCCTTGGCGATGTGATCGAAGACCCGCTGAGGCTCCACGGCGGAGGTCACGAACTTCGCCAGCTCGGCGAGGCCGTGAAGCTTCAGGGCGCGTTCCCGGACCTTGTCGTACAGGCGGGCGTTCTCGATGGCGATGGCGGCCTGGTCGGCGAAGGCCGTCGCCAGGTCCACGTCGGATTGGGTGAATTCTCGGTTTCTTTTGGCGTAGATGTTCAGGACGCCGATGACCCGCCCGCCGATCTGGACGGGGACGAACATGGCGCTCTGGATGCCCTCGCGAATGGCGGCGGTCCAATGCTCCCGAGCCCACGTGTTGGCGGCACCGACGTCGGACACGATGATCGGGTGATTCTCCGCCGCGGCCTGCCCGCTGAGGCTCTCGCCCACCTGGATCGTGGGCTGCAGCATGACCTGATGGGCCACGCCGCTCTTGGCCGCACTGACCAGCCGATCGCCTTCGACCACGCGAAACCCCACCCCGTCCACCCGGAGCAGCCGGGCCGCCTCGTCCGAAATCGTGTGCAGGAGATCACTGATCTCGGTGGTCGTGCCGATCTTCTTGTTGATCTCCAGGATCGTGCTGAGATGGACCTTTCCCTGTAGTGTTTGTTCGTGGAGGCGGGCCTTCTCGATGGCAAGGGCCGCCAGGTTGGCGAATTCCGTGAGGGAAGCGATCTCTGCCTTGGAGAAGCGTCGGGGCTTGCGGTCGTACACGCTCAGGACGCCGATGATCGTCCCCTCCGCCTGGAGGGGGACGATGGCGATGGAGCGGATCCCCGCCTGGAGGGCCTCTGCTTTGTGATGATACAGGGGATCGGTTTCCACGTCCTCCACCGTCACGGGTTGTCCTTCCAGGGCAACCCGACCCATGACCCCCTGGTCCAGGACGATATGACCTCGCTGTTTAAACTCTGCGTTGAGGTTATGATCGGCCGCGAGACGTAAGAGGTTGGTCCCGCGATCGAGCAGGCGCAGGCTGCTGGCACGGCAGTTGAGCAGATCGGCGGCGGAGCGGAGAATCGTGGGGAGGATCTCGTCGATGTTGAGAGTTGACACGACCTGGCGGGCCGTCTGGAAGAGGAGGGAGAGGTCCTGGGTCCGTCCCGCCACCTCTTGCTCGAACCGATCGGAGTGCTCCTGAAGGCTTCGCTTCAAATCGATCTGGGTTCGAGAAGAGGCCCTGAAGATCCAGAAGAGGGAGAGGTAGAGGAGGAGGCCGCCTGTCAGGGAGATGATCCAGACCGTCGTTTTCCCACGATGGATTGTGGCGAAGAGACGGGCCGGGACCTTGTAGACCTCCAACACGCCAATGACTTCTTCCGGGTTCTGCTCGGCAAAGATCGGGACGTACACCTCCGCCAGTTTCCGAAACCGCTCTCGTTCATAAGCATGTTCGGCCTTCCTCAACTCCTTCAGTTTGACCGCGACCTTTCCCCCCAGGGCCTCCTGCAGCTCCCGATTCTCCGGAAATCTCCTGCCGATCAGTCGCTCATCATCGGCCCAGCGGACTGTCGCGGCACGGTCCCAGACCTTGACTCGCACCACCTCGTGAAGGCTCAGCAGATAGCTGAGGGCCTCTTGATATCGTTGGGGCTCCTGTCCAAGCTGTGGATCGGTGAAGAGGTTATGGAGGGACCGCTGCCGGATATGATTTTGAACGACCTCCGCCGTGTCGTGCCACTCCCCATCGAGCATGTTCTGGGTGAGGAGGTGAGAAATGACGAAACCGAGAGTAAGGGAGAGGAGGAGGATGCAGAGGAAACTCAGGAGGGAAAATTGCTGTAACAGATTTAGCCGCCTTTTAAACACAAGCTAGCTCCTCTTGGGCGGGAACGGCCTGATCAGGACCTCTCTCCTTCCCGAACATCACACCGATGGCCACATCGAGCGCCGCTTCACGATACGAGCCCGTTTGGTGGGCACCAGAGACCGTATGGTCTTACCTCTACTTGTCACCCGGGAGATACTGGGCGACCCGGCGGGGCAGCTCCCGGGTATCGACCGGCTTGGGGATGTAGCCGCTGCAGCCGGCCTCGAGGATCCGCTCCCGATCCCCCTTCATCGCGTGGGCCGTGAGCGCGACCACGGTGATGTCCTTCGTCTTGGGATCTTTCTTGATCATCCGGGTGATTTCGAGCCCATCGAGACCGGGAAGCTGGATATCCATCAGGATAAGGTCGGGATGGTGGTCCCGGAGGAGGCGCATGGCCTCGTTACCTTCGGGGGCTCTGAGGATGGTGTGCCCGTGACTCTCTAAGATGTCACACACGAGCTCCATGTTGATGGGATTGTCTTCCACGACGAGGATGGTTGCCACAGCCGCCCTCTGCTCTTATACAGTGACCGGACAGGGTTGGACGTCCCTGTCAGGATCTTCGATGCAGGTAGGCAAGAGTGCAATGTACATGCCACACCCGGCATGGGCAGGATCCCGGGGAGCGGGCTCAGTGCGGATGGCCATTGTTCTCTTCAACTCGGCTATTCGATGGTAAGACGGGGAACCCCGGGGTCTGCTGGAGGCAAGGGACGGAATTTCTACTGATCTTGGCCATTCGACACGGCGAACTGCTTGACGGCTTCCTGCAGCGCCTCGGCCTGGTGTGCCAGTTCCTCGGCCGAGGCCGCGAGGGCGGCGGTGCCCGCGGAGTTCTGGTGGACGGCTTCGCGGATCTGCTCGATGTCCTGTGCGGCCTGGGCAGTTCCCTCGGCCTGCTCGGCGGTGGCGTGGGTAATCTCTGCGGTGATCGCGGCAAGGCGCTGGCCGGCACGGGTCATCTCGGCCGCCCGCTGGTGTTGGGCGGCGGTCGCCTGGCCGATGGTTTGGGCGTGATGGGTGACTTCGCCCACGCCCTTGTCGATCGCCGAGAGCGACTCACGCGCCCGGGTCGAGAGGCGGACGCAGTCGCTCATCCGCGTCACCGACCGCTCGACCTGATCGACGGCCCGCTGGGTTTCGCCCTGGATACCTGTGACCAGCGCTCCGATCTCCTTGGTCGATTGTGCGCTCCGTTCGGCCAGCTTGCGCACCTCCTCGGCGACCACCGCGAAGCCGAGGCCGTGCTCCCCGGCCCGGGCCGCCTCGATGGCGGCGTTGAGCGCGAGCAGGTTGGTCTGCTCGGCCAGGTCGTCGATCACCTCCACGATCTGGTCGATGTTCTCCGCCTTGGCCCCTAGGGCCCGGATCGTGGCCGCTGACGCCCCCATGGCCGCGCTCACCTCCTCCAGGCTGGTCACGGCCTCGGTGACGGCCCCGCGGCCCTCCCCGACGGCCTGCCCGGCGTGCTCGGCCAGGGTGACGAGCTGGTGGGACGAGTCCGCCACCTGCCCGATGGCGGCAGCGATCTCCTCCACGGCGGCGGAGGTCTGGGTGACGACCCCCGACTGGACTTCGGCGTTCTTCGCCACCGCGGCGGTGTTGGCGCTCACCTGGTGGACAACAACGGCCACTTCCTCGGCCCTCGACGCGGTCGCCTCGCCGGTCCTCGCGGACTCCTCACTCGTCGCCGCGACTTCGGTCGCCGCACCTGCGACTTGGTCGGCGGCGCTGCGGATCTCCGTCACGAGGCGGCGGAGACTCTCGATCATGGTGCCGAAGGCCCCCGCCAGGCGGCCGATCTCGTCAGTGGTCACCCGGGCGGGGGGTTGGGTCAGGTCGCCGGCGGCGACGACGGCGGCGACGGCAGTGAGGTCGCCAATGGGTCTGGCAACGAGGTGGCGGAAGATGAGGATGGTGGCGGTGACGAGCAGGAGCAGCGCGATAATGCCGATCACGGCCAGCGGCCGGAGAGCGAGGAGGGCCCCCTGGTCGGCCTTCTCGGTGGACAGCACCAGCCGAGCTTCGCCCAGGATCTCGGATCCGACCTGGATCTCGCGAGTGAGGCTCACCGTGGGATAGTCTGCGGGCGGCGGCTCGCCGATCTCGAGGATGGGCTCGTTGGTACGATCGAGGACCAGGACGTGCATGACATCCTGGTCCCGGGCGAACTGGTCCTCGTAAGGGTCGAGGAGGTTCAGGTCATCGTTGAACAGCGCCGAGGCAGCGGCCTGCTCGAGCAGGCTGAGCTGCACCTGGGCGCGCTCCCGGAGCAGGGAACGGAGGGCGGCCTTGTCGCTGGCGTGAATGAGGATCCCCACCAGAGCGATGATCAGGACCAGTATCCCTCCCACCAGCAGGCCGAACCGGGCCTGTAGCGACAGGTGGGAGAGCCGCCCTTGAAGCTTGCGACGCATGGCCGTCCCTCCGTTCGCCTGCCGCTACCCTACCGGATAGGGACAGCGCCGCTCGCCCGGATCACCCGGGCGCCCTCGGCGCTCTTGACGAAGGCCGCGAGGTCGGCGACCGGCCCGGCGGGCGCCCCCTTGGTGATCAGGAAGAACCGTCGGATCATGGGGTAGGCCCCGCTCTGGAGGTTTGCCGGGGTGGGGGCGGTCCCGTCCAGGGCGAGAGCCCGAATCGCCCCGGCGTGCTGCTGCACCACGCTCAGGTTGGTGAAGCCGATCGTGCCGGGCTTGCTCGCGAGGGCCTTGGCCATGTCGCCCGCCTTGACCAGGCGCAGTACGCCGGGTCCCTCCCGGAAGCAGGCGACGTGCTTCCGGACGATCTTCGTGGGGGTGCTCTTGGGGTAGCGGCTCAAGGGGAGGATGGCCAGTCGGGGCCCGCCCACCGCCTGCCAGTGGGTGACCTTACCGGCGTAGATGGCGCAGACCTGGGCCCGGCTCAGGCCGGTGACCCCCTTCACGGAGGCGTGGACGGCGAAGACGACGGCCGTCCGGGCGACCTCGACGCTCTCGAGCCCCGCGGCGCGGTCTGCCTTGCTGGGCAGCTTGCTGCTCAGCCCGACGTCGAGGCGGCTGGCGGCAACGGCCCGCAGCGCGCTGCCGCTGGACGAACCGCGTCCGACCGCGAAGGGGCTGGCGCCGTTCCGGGTCTCGAAGGCCCGCACCAACTCCTGCGCCAGGGGGACCATCCCCGAGGCACCATTCATGGAGAGCTGCTCGGCGCGCGCGGGGAGCGCTGTGCCGAGGCCCAAGGTGACTGTGAGGCTCAGTGCTGCCAGGACCCTACCCATGCTGTCCATGCTCCCCTCCCGAGCGGAGCTACCGGGGGGGTCCCGCCTCCAGGGCCCCGCTCCAAAAGTAATAGTGTGTCGCCACCAGTACCAGTAGTGGACCCTTTGCTGTGGGCGCTCTCTACAAGGTGTGCAATCGCAGTGCCAAGGGGGGAGCTTCCGGATCGGCCCTCACGAAAGCCGGCCTGGTCAGTTCGCCCCGGCCTGCTCCAGAGATCCGAGGTCGAGACCCACGGTGAGCACACCGATGGGCCGTTCTGTGGAGAGGACCGGCACGGAGACTTGAAGGCTGTACTGCTCGCAGCTTTCGTCGAATTCGGGGACCCCTTGCCAGGGTTGTCCGGTCTGGAAGGGATGATCAAACTTTCGCAAGCCGGCGTGAATGTAGTAGCTCGTCTTCCTCACGAAAGTCACCTTCTCTCCGTGGACCGCGTGCAGAAAGGCGTCGGTGTAATGCCCATTGCCCTGTTGGACTTTGGTCTTCAGGAACTGGCCGGCCTCGCTCTCTTGGAGGCGCCGGACGAGCGGATCCGACGGGTCCAAGCTGCGCCATCGGGCCCGATCCATCCCGGGGATCGGACCCCTTCTGTTCTGTTCTTCGACGGCCGCGATCACCATAGGGTGTCGAGCCCACTCCTGGATGTGGGCGATCTCCTGGTGAATCGCTTGCTGCACGCGTGGGGTGATATCGAACTTGGGCCTTTGCGCGTCCCGGGACTGCTCCTGCGCCAGCGCGAACCCGCTGACGGCCTCCTGCAGGGCTTCGGCCTGCACCAGGAGCCCCTCGGCGTTGCCGCTCAGCTCCGTGGAGGTGGAGGCATTCTGCTGCACCATGGTCCGCATCCGCTCCATCGCCTGCACCACCTGGGTG
>JBHIAD010000094.1:0-6505 GCA_046758405.1 Methylomirabilales bacterium (SeqCode) | reverse complement strand
AATGCCCGTCAGGGGATAGTCCCGGAAGCTCACGATCCCCGGGTAATACAGGGACCATTGCACCGCATCACGGGGATTGACGAGGACGGTCTTGCGGGGGGCTTCGCCCACCCTCGCCGTCGCCTGCTCCCCCGCGGCCACGAGGACACGCCCTTGCGGGTTGTGGAATTCCACCACCCCCTCCAGGACGGCGAGGCGGGATTCGTCGGCGGGCCCCACGGAGAGATTCAATTCCGTGCCTCGGATGGTCGCCGTCGCCGCCGGCGTCTGGATCTCGAAGAACTCCCCCCGGAGCTCCCCCCGCCGGGTCCGGGTCCAGATCTCCCCGTTGAACAGTTTGAGAATGGTGTGAAGGAGCCCGACGGCGGCAGGGACCGGTCTTCCCGGAGGCGCGCCCACCTGCTTGATCTCAAGGGTGCTGTTGGCGTTCAGCTTGATCTGCGACTCGTCGGCCAGAAGGATCGCGACCCGACTCCCGGGACCCGTCCTGATGACGTCCCCCGGCAAGAGACCTTGCCCCAGACTGGCCGGCTGTGCCTGGCTGGCCCGCAAGACCTCAGCCCTTCCCACAATGCTCACGATACTCCCCGCTTGCTGCGCGGTTGCGGAACGAAAGACCAGGAGCACCAGGAACAACACGAGAAAGGAGGAACAGGCTCCAATAGGAAGAATCCCTGCGCCAGAACCAGCACACCCTCTGGAAGAAATTGCCATGAAGGGACTTCCTCTCTCCATCCCAGCCCCTTAGGGAAGGCCTCCCGGCCGTACCGTGGCCTGGTGATGTGGCTAGGTTAATGGCTGAGAGCAAAAGAGGTGCTATGTTTCGGCTTCAGCGATATCTTGAGAACTTTCCCTCAGAAATCAAAGAGATAGCAACTTCAAGCATCCCAGCTTCGACTTCTGACGATTTCAACTTTCGTTTCACCTTGAACTCGACTTTTTCACTTTGAAACGCACATTGGACCTTTTACAGAGGAGGTCCTTCTCCAACAACCCTTCTCATTTTCTATTTTCTACTTTGGTGGGCTATCTCCGATATGGGACGAATCCGTGATCAGAACTCTCGACCTATCTACCTAGAATTTGGCACTTCTAGCCTTTTCCCAAAGACTGGAATGACACCGATGGGGTAGCGCGGAAAAAAAACGCCCTCTCGGGCGATATCCCTCCCGAGGGGGCGCCTGGTCCTACGAGCGCCACACCTTTTGGTGTCAGAGGCGGGCTTAAAGCTACGGGTCACCCCGGTGGCATTGCTGATCCCCTATAGTGGGCCGAAGTATCATCAAGGCCCGAACCCGTGTCAAGCACTTCCTGCGGCCCCCTCATCAGGATCGCTCTTGACAAGGTACACGGGCCCCTCCATGCTCCAGATACATCGGATCCTAGAGGAGGATGAAAATGAAGTGGGTGACGCGGGAAGGGGCAAAGACCGACCGGGTGGCCTGTCCCTGGCTCATTAAGAAGTTCATCGACCCGGGCGCCGAGTTCCTCTTCGTGCCGAAGGAGCGAGTGTTAGAAGTCACCCGGCGGGAAGGGGGGAAATCCTTTGATACGCCGGGAGCCGATTACACTCATCGCGGCCACCAGTGTAGCTTCGAGGTCCTCATCGAGGAGCACCGGCTAAAGGATCCTGCGCTCCTCGAACTGGCTCAGATCGTCCATGGCGCGGACATCGAGGCCGACTGGAACACCGTTCCTGAGGCCGCCGGACTCAAGGCGATCGCGGAGGGGTTTCACCTGTCCTGTCCGGATGACCACGAGAAGCTGCGACTCGAGTTCCCCATGTATGATGCCCTCTACGCCTGGTGCCAGGCTAGGCTCCGGCAGATCCACTAGTCCGAGACCCACAAAGATTGGGAGGTCTCCTGACTCCGTTCTTGATCTCGGTGTTTGCGGGAATGCCCTCCCGCTGCGTCAGGCGTCGGCGTCGGGCGGGCGGTCCTGAAGGGGTCGGGCCAGGATCTTGCGCACCTCCTCGAGGTGAGCGAGCCGCTCGGGCAGCCCCTTGGCGAACGCCTGGGACTCCACCATGACCGGGGTATGGACCAGGGCGTTCCGGAGAGCAATCAGGTCGGCAAACCGCGCGGCTACATGCCCGTCGTAGAGGCCCACCTCCCGGAGGACCTCGGCCACATCGATCAAGTCCCGCGGAGGCCGAAGCTTCCACATTGCGATGATGTGCTGGCTGATCTCGAGGGCCGCGGCAACCGCCACGAGAAGGAAATACCGGGCCGCGGCCTCCTTGACCGGATCTGAGTCGATCGCGCCAAGCCCCTTCAGTTGTTCGAGCGCACTGCCAAGATGGCCACGGGCTGCCTCGATCGTCTCCTGATACGTTCTCATCGTCTCCGGTCCCTCCTCTTCCAGAGCGGCCCGCTGGAAGTCAAGCCACGGCTTAAGGTCCAAATACTGCGATCGTGTCGTCGCCTCGAACCGGATCCGCTCCGTCCCATCCCGGCAGAAGACGAGGCGGCCCGCAGCCACCACCGCACCGCGGAAGGTGAGGGCGCTCCCGTTCAGAATGCGGACATCCGCCACCGGCAGGCCGAAAGTCTCCTCCAGAATCGCTTCGAGCCGGATCTCTACGTGGAAGTAGGCGTCGGCTGGCAGGGCCGGGTCCACGAAGACCGCGAGATGTAGGCCCCTCAGCAGCGCAAATCCGTAGGCCGCGGGAAAGCCGTAGGCAAAGCGGACCGGCGTCTCGGCGAGGAGGCTCGGGGCCTGGGCGGCAAGCCGGCTGAAGATCTCTGAGTGCACAGTTCATCGCTCACGGTTCATGGTTCATAGCTCGATAACCGCTTCCCGATGTCCGATTACGGTCGTCGGTCGTCTGTCATCGGTCTGCGGTCATCGGTGAACAGAGGACCTCTTTAAAGGAGGTGTCGGCAAAGCTCGCGCAGATCATCAAGTAGCAGATCAGGACCAGCGGCCTGAAGCTCCTCTCGAGATCGGAGGCCATAGGTGACCGCACAGGCAAAGAGGCCGGCGCGCTTCGCCATCTCGATGTCGACCGGACTGTCCCCCACCATCGCCGTTCTCGCGGCGCCCACACCGAGCCCCGTCAGGATGTGCTGGGCCGGCTGGGGGTGGGGCTTCTGCTCCTGGCCGCTGTCCCCGCCGACTACCATGGCGAAATGCTGCGCGATCCCGAGTCCCTCGAGGATCTTGAGACTAAACTCTTGTGGTTTGTTGGTGACGACCGCCTTCACCTTCTCCGTGAAGTGCTGAAGGACCTCCGCCACGCCGGGATAGAGGCGGGTGTGATCCAGCAGGTGCGACCCGTAATACGTGCGGAACTGGGCCACCGCCCGATCGAGGCTCGCGGGATCCTCCCCGGCCAGGGACCGCTCCATGAGCTTGCGGACGCCGTCCCCGACATATTCGCGGACGAGACAGGGATCGAGGGGAAAGCGGCCGTACTCGCGCAGGGTGTGATTGACTGCCGCGGTGAGGTCCGCGAGGGAGTCCACCAGGGTCCCGTCGAGATCAAAGAGGATGAGATCCACCGAGCGCGGTCTCACGCACCTCCCCCCCCGCGCCGCTCCGCCAGATAGACGCCAAGCCGTCGCATTCCCTCGCTGAGGGCTTCGAGGGAATTCGCGTAGGAAAAGCGGAGATACCCCTCCCCGCCGGGACCGAAGTCGATGCCGGGGGTGACCGCCACCTTGGCCCGCTCGAGGATGTCGAAGGCGAGCCGGTAGGAATCGCCATCCATGCCCCGCGCATCCGCCAGGACGTAGAAGGCCCCTCGCGGCTCCCGAGGGATTCCGAGGCCGAGGGCCCGCAGCCCCTGGACGACGGCGCGCCGGCGCTCATCGTAGATGCCCCGCATCAGAGCGACATCCGACCCTGCGTCGCGAAGCGCGGCCACCGCCGCCCACTGGCCGAAATCGCTCGCCGAGATCAAAAAGTTCTGATGCATCTTCTGCAGGGGACGGACCAGGGGGCGGGGCAGGATCAGGTACCCGAGACGCCATCCCGTCATGGCGTAGGCCTTGGAGAATCCGTTCAGCACGACTGCCCGGTCGGTGAACTCGAGGATCGTGTGCTCTTCACCTTCGTAGGTCAGGCCGTGGTAAATCTCGTCGGAGACGATAAGGGGCCCGAGTGTGGCCAGCGCTTGGAGCCCCGCTCGGCCGAGGACCGCGCCGGTCGGGTTCGCCGGCGAGTTGACCAGGACCGCCCGCGTCAGCGGGCCAACGTGCGCCCGGACTGCCTCCGCGTCGAGTTCGAAGCCCGCCTCCGCCACGACCGGAACCCGGATCGGCTGCCCGCCGGCGAAGGCCACGAAGTTCGGATAGCACGCATAATGGGGATCGCTCATGATCACTTCGTCGCCGTGCTCTAGCAGGGCGGAAAAGAGGAGCCACATCGCAACGGACGTCCCGGCGGTGACCAGCACCTGCTCGGGGTGGATCGGGACCCCGTAGCGGGTTTGGTAGTGCTCGGTGATAGCCTCCCTGAGCTCCCAGATCCCTTGACTGTGGGTGTACTTCGTCTTGCCCTCCTGGAGCGCCCTTTGGGCCGCCTCCTGGATGCAGGCCGGGGTCGGGAAGTCCGGTTCGCCGAGCTCCATGTGGATGACCGACTCCCCCTTCGCCTCAAGTTCTTTTGCGCGTTCGAGAACTTCCATCGCGAGGAAAGGATGGATGGTCTCCGCCCGTCCGGCTGGATCGATCGGTCCCCTGGATGGCGCGGGACCCCGACGCCTCAACCGACTGGAGATGCCCGTTGAAGCGCCTCGCCTTCGGCTGATGGGCATCGCGTCCCTCACTCGATGAACCGCCAGGGGATCCGCTCCGGCAGGGCTTCCTCCGCCTGGACCATGTGAAAGAAGGTCTCGAGACCGTCCAGGTGCCGGGGGCTCAGATCAAAGGACAGTTGCCGCCTGAGATAGGTCAGGCAGGCTCCTCGGCTCAGCCCAACCCGCTCGTGTACTCGCCGGCTGATCTCAGCGGTCCGGGCGAGGCTATAGGCTTTTGACAACCGGAGCGCCCGATGGAGTCCCCTGGTCTCCACTGGGTGCGACTGATAGAAGGGTTCCCGAACCGCCCAGAGGGCGAAGACGAAGGGGAGGCCGGTGAGCTCCTTCCATCCCTCACCGAGGTCGAGCCGGTAGGGGTACGTCCCCTCCGCCGCGGCCTTGAGCGCCGGATCGCCGATCAACAGCTCCCCGGTCAGCCGCTGACCAGCTTCCGGGGGCTCGGCCTGGACAAACACCGGCCGGGCCCCGTGTCCCTTCTCGAGGAGGAGCCTCAGGAGCGCCACCGAGGTGAGGGACTCGGGGGTCACCCGGACCCGCTCACCCGTGAGTTCCTTCAGGGGAACCTGACTGAGGAAGAGCACGCTGCCGACCGGGCCGTCACAGGCGATGGCGAGGCCCGGCAGGAGTCGGTAGCGCTCTGGGGCGAAGCCGTACGCAAGGCTCGAGATCACCGAGATGTCCAGCGTCCCTTCGGCCAGCATCCGGTTCAGCTCAGCCGGGCTCCCCTCCACCAGCTCACAGGTCGCCGGGACGGCCCCCTCTTCGATCCCGTAGTAGACCGGCTCACAATTGATGTACCGGACCTTCCCGACCTTCGGCCTCATCGCCACTCCTGTCGGGCCGTCGCCGGCCCCGCCATCGCCCGGGACATCCCCGGGAGGTCAGCGCCGGGACCCCCGGGAAGCGCCGCGCCGTCGACGAGGCAGAGCGCGATCCGGTCCGGATCCCCCTCCCACACCAGGTACTCCGCCAGGTCTTGCACCCGCGACGGGGCTCGGACTGCAATGAGGTCAGCCCGCTTCCCGGGGGTGAGACTCCCGCCCTGCGCCTCCAGCCCGAGGGCCCGGGCCCCTCCCAGCGTCGCCATAGCCATCCACCCCGCTGGCGTCAAAAGCCCGGGTTGGTCCGTCGCCGCGAAACGGAGCTCGTCCCAGAGGCTCAGACTGGTGTTGCTGGCGAGGGAGTCGGTCCCGAGACCCACTGGGAGTCCGGCCTCGAGCATTGCGGCGAGGGGGGGGCGCCCCACCCGCAAGAAGGCGTTACTCCGGGGGCAGTAGGCAACGGTCGCCCCGACCTCTGCCGCCCCGCGGCATTCCGTCTCGGTCAGGTGAACGCCATGGACCAAGAGAAGCCCCTGTCCCCACAAGCCACACGCCTTCAGGTAGGCGAGCGGTCGCGCGCCGACGACCTGGGCAGGGATATGGGCGAAGCCGGTAAAGGGGAGCAGTCGCTCAGCGATCGGACCGGTCCCCGTAAGGAGATACTCCATTTCGGCCGGGCTCTCCGCGACGTGCATGGCTGCCCTGAGCCCCTCCCGTCGCGCGAGATCGGCGGAGGCGCTGAGCAGACGCCGGGAGAGACTGTAGGGGGCATGCGGAGAGAGGCCGGTTGCGAGGCGGTCAGTCGATAACGCCTCCCCCAGGGTACGGATCTCAGCCTCAGTCTGCTCGATGATCTCCTCGACTCGGCCTTCCTCAAGACCGAGGACTTCGCGGTAGACGATCCCCCGGAGTCCGCTCG
>JBHIAD010000093.1:0-6604 GCA_046758405.1 Methylomirabilales bacterium (SeqCode) | reverse complement strand
GTCCCCGCGACCGAGCGAGTACATGGGCGACGCTTGCTACTCGTGGATGATGTCTACACGACGGGGGCAACGGTGAACGAGTGCAGCCGGGCCCTGAGAAGGGCGGGTGCCGAAGCGGTCGTCGTCTTCACCCTGGCCCGGGCTGAGTACTTGCCGGGCCAGGGTGAAGGCTGGTCAGGTCCTCCGGCGCGCCTTTCCCGTGACGGGGTAGGGAGTTCGGAGGGGCTCAGGACGGCGCGGCACGCGGCGTCTGCACGCTCGCGCCGTTGACTTGGGGGAAAAAACTCGATAAGATAACCGTACTTGCCCGGGAGTCAGTTCCTCTCGCGAATCTCGCTCGCTTCGGCTGTCAGGAGGGTGCCTCATGGCTGTGCGCGTAGCCATCAATGGGTTCGGCCGCATCGGCCGGAATTTTTTCCGCTCCGCGTTTCAAGACCCGGCACTGGAATTCGTGGCCGTCAACGATATCACAGATGCCAAAACCCTGGCCCACCTGCTCAAGTACGATTCGGTCCACGGGCGGATGGAGGCCCGCATAGAAGCTCGCGACGATCAGATCCTGGTCAACGGTCGCGCCCTCAAGGTCCTCGCCGAGCGTGAACCGAGCAAGCTGCCGTGGCGTGCCCTCGGGGTGCAATACGTGGTCGAGTCAACGGGGCGCTTCACGGATCGTGCGAGTGCCGGGAAGCATCTCGACGCAGGTGCGGAGCGCGTGATCATTTCTGCTCCGGCAAAGGAGCCAGACCTCACCGTGGTCCTTGGAGTGAATGAAAAGCGCTACGATCCGGCGCGCCATCGGATCGTCTCCAACGCCTCGTGTACCACGAACTGCCTCGCCCCGGTCGCCAAAGTCCTCCACGAGGCCTTCCGGATCAAGCACGGGCTGATGACCACCATCCATTCCTATACGAATGATCAGCAGATCCTCGATCTGCCCCACAAAGATCTCCGCCGGGCGCGGGCGGCAGCGCTCTCCCAGATCCCGACGACGACCGGGGCAGCGAAGGCGGTTGGTCTCGTCCTCCCTGATCTTCAGGGAAAGCTCCACGGGATCGCGATTCGGGTGCCAACCGCCAACGTGTCGCTGGTCGATGTGGTGGTCGAGACTGAGCGAGTGACCTCGGTCGAGGAGGTGAAGAACGCCGTCCGGAAGGCCGCGGATGGGGAACTCCAGGGGATCCTGGGCTACGTCGAGGAGGAGCTCGTCTCCATCGACTTCAATGGTGATCCCCGCTCGTCTATCGTTGACCTCCCATCGGTCAGCGTCCTCGATGAGACGATGGTCAAGGTGCTTTCCTGGTATGACAACGAGTGGGGATTTTCCAACCGGCTCAGTGACCTCATCAAGTACATGGCTTCCCGCTAGAACGGTTCATGGTTCAGGGTTCATAGTTCATGGTTTCACAGAAGGAAATACCAATCCTCATTAGTGAGCTGGGGAGGGTAAGTTCTGCACCATGAACCATGAACTGAAGGCGTGGTGGGCGGCTGATTATACCGTGGCAGAGGGCGTGTTCAACAAGCTTGGCATCGACGATATCAACCTGAAAGGGAGCCGGGTGCTCATTCGAGTGGACTACAACGTCCCTCTTCGGAATGGGGGCGTTGGGGACGAACGCCGCATCCAGGAGAGTCTGCCGACCATCCGGTATGCGCTGAAGCGCGGGGCGCGCGTAATCCTCTGCTCACACTTGGGCCGGCCGAAGGGGAAGGCGGTGCCGGCCTTGAGCCTCAGGCCGGTGGCCGATGTGCTGGAGCGGTTGCTCGGGCAGAAAGTGGCGATGGCCGGGGACTGTATCGGTGCCGTGGCGGAAGAGGCGGTGGCGAGGCTCCGCCCGGGAGAGGTACTCCTCCTCGAGAACCTCCGCTTTCACCCGGAGGAGGAGGCGAACGACGAGGGTTTCGCCAAGGCGCTCGCTCGGCTGTGCGACGTGTACGTGAATGATGCCTTCGGGGCTGCCCACCGTGCCCACGCCTCCACCACCGGGATTGCCCGGTTCGTCAAGAGGGCGGCCGCCGGCTTGCTCCTGCAGCGAGAGATCAAGCATCTCAGCCGGATCCTGGCCGATCCGGATCGGCCCTTCGTGGTTATCCTTGGAGGGGCGAAGGTCTCGGACAAGATCGGTGTACTCGGGAATCTGTATGGCAAGGTGGATACGCTGTTGATCGGCGGCGGGATGGCCTACACCTTTCTCCGCGCCGTGGGTCATCCGGTAGGCCAGTCCCTGGTCGAGAGCGACAAGCTGGAAGTTGCCACGGGGGTGATGCGGAAGGTGCGTCAGGCGGGGGCCTCCTTCCTGCTCCCTCCCGATCATGTGATCGCACGGGAGGTGAAGGCCGAGGCCGAGACTCGGATCGTCGAGGGGCCAGAGATCCCCGAGGGTTGGATGGGCCTGGACATCGGCCCGCGCGCGCGCGAGGCCTTTGCTGGTGCGATCAGGAACGCCCGGACGATATTCTGGAATGGTCCCATGGGGGTCTTCGAGATCCTTCCCTTCCGGGCGGGGACCGACGCCGTGGCCCAGGCGGTTGCCGCCTCCGCCGCGACGTCGATTATCGGGGGTGGGGACACGGCGGCCGCTGTGGCCCAGGCTGGCGTTGCCGAGCAGATGACCCACGTCTCGACCGGGGGGGGTGCGGCCCTCGAATTCCTCGAGGGACGTGAGTTGCCGGGGGTTGCCACACTGACCGCCAGGGAATGACCACCGACGACCGATGGTGGAGGACCGATGACCAACCAAGGTATCGGCGCAGGTGGGTATTGCTCGCTGCTTTCATCCTAGACCGTGAACCATGAACTGTGGACCGTGAACCATGGTTATGCGGACGCCATTGATCGTCGGCAACTGGAAGATGTTCACGACAGTCGCCGAGGCCCAGGCCCTGGCGAAGGGTATTCGTGGGGTGCTGGCCGAGAGCAGGGTTACCGTGGCCATCTGCCCCCCCTTGACCGCCCTCGCGGCGGTTGCCAAGGTCCTCATGGGGAGCGGCATCCACCTTGGGGCCCAGAATATGCACTGGGAAGAGGAGGGTCCCTTTACCGGCGAGGTCAGCCCCCGAATGCTGGCCGATGCGGGGTGTCGCTACGTGATCCTCGGGCATTCTGAGCGGCGTCAGTACTTTGCGGAAACCGACTGGTCAGTGAACCAGAAGGTCCACGCGGCCCTCCGCCACGCATTGACCCCGATCGTGTGCGTTGGGGAGACCCTGGTCGAACGGGAGGACGGGCGGACCTTTCAGGTGGTTGGGGGGCAGGTGCGGGGTGCGCTTGCACGCGTCAGGAAGGACTCTGCAGCGGGCCTGGTGTTGGCCTACGAACCTGTATGGGCCATCGGGACTGGTCGGACGGCAACCCCGGAGCAAGCCCAGGAGGTCCATGCCTTTGTCCGCAAGCAGCTTGCCGAGATCTGGGACGGAGCCAGCGCAGCCCGCGTGCTCATCCTGTATGGGGGGAGTGTCAAGGCAGACAACGCGGCCGAGCTCTTGGCCGAGCCGGATATCGATGGGGCGCTCGTGGGCGGGGCGAGCCTCCAGGTTGAGAGTTTTGCCCGGATCGTGAAGGAGCAGGAGAGTGCATAGTGCTCGTTCCACCGTATCAGGGGATAGGGCAAACCAGGGCGTGAAGGTCACGGCGCCGGTGGCATCGCCCCGGCGACCCCAAGCCCCTGACCGGACCCTGTGAGGAGGCAGCATGTTCGTGGCCTTATCGATTTTCCACGTCTTGGTGGCTTTGGCCCTGATCGGGGTGGTGCTGATCCAGGCGGGCAAGGGGGCAGGCATTGGTGCCGCCTTCGGCGGTGGGTCGTCCGACACGGTCTTCGGTGGGCGCGGCCCTGCCACCTTCCTCCACAAGCTCACCACTGCCCTGGCGATCCTCTTTCTGGTGACATCGCTCACGCTTACCCTCTTGGCGACCAACCGGGGAACCGGGTCGGTGATCACCGAGGAACCGGTCCAGGCGACTCCGCCCGCCGCCACTTCGGGTGAACCGTTTCCCGAGCCGTCGGCGAAGTAGGGCGTGGGCCGCCTACCGGTAGCGATGACCGGGCAGACCTGTGGGGCCCTAGGACTTTCCCCATGGCAGCGGTGGGCTCCACGCGGTAAGGCGGTGTGGAGTGCTGTCCAGGGTTTCGTCCTTCCAGGGGGCTCCATCCTCCTGAGAGCCAGCCCGCCAGTGCATTCCGGCCGCGCCGAGGGACCGCAATGCTGGTAAAGCGGCTCCTCATCTATCTCCCCACCCTGGTGAGTCTCTTTCTGCTCCAATCCTACTTCTGGGTCCCAACCTTTGAAGATCAGGTGAAGGGAGATCCCGCCCGACTGACCCGGTACATCGAGACCTCCATCGGCGATGCTTCCATCCTGAATCCCACCCTCTCCGCGGATTCAGCCAGCAGCGCGATCAACAGCCTGGTCTTCGAGGGGTTGATCGACCGGGACTTGGATCTGTCCTTCCGCGGCCGTCTCGCCGAATCATGGCGGATCTTCGAGGAGGCCTACCTCCTCGTCGATCGATCCCAGCGACTGCCCGACGGCACGCCGGTTCGCGCTACGACCCTTTTCCAGTGGCTCGAAGCGGCGCGCGCTCAAGGTCATGGGGCGCTCCGTTGGGTCGAGCAGATCGAGGTCGTTCCGGCGGAGGTGGTGCCGGCAGTGATCCGCATCGAGGAGGGAGAGTCAGGGAAGGAGGGGTCTACGGCTCGCACGGTGCCTGTCACGGTGAGGCGGCCGTCGCGGATCAAGTTCGTGCTCCGCACGGTCGATCAAGACTTCTTCACCGGGATCGACCGGTTGCTTGGAGGCTATGTCGGGCGCGTAGATCCTAGCCGATTCGTCGAAGGGGTGAGCCCGGCCCTCGCCCGTGCACATGCGGCGGAGCTTGTCCCGGCCACCGAGCACAACCCGGTGGTGCTGTTTCAGCTTCGCCGAGGGATTCTCTTCCACGACGGCCACGAATTTGACTCGGGAGACGTCGCCTTCACCTATCAGACGATCGTGGATCCGAAAAACCTCTCACCCCGGGTCCCGGATTTCGAGCCGGTGAAGTCCGTGGAACCCGTGGGCCGGTATGCAGTCCGGGTCACCTACAAGCGGCTCTTTGAGCCCGGTTTTGGGAGCTGGGGCATGGGGATCCTGCCCGAGCACCTGCTCAATCGGCAGCGGCTCAGGGCCGAGGCCCTGGCCATGGGACGGGATCCGGAGACGTTCTCGGCCCGCGATTCCCGATTCAATCGCGCCCCGATCGGGACCGGCCCATTCCGATTCGTCGAGTGGAAGACCGACCAGTTCATCCGGCTCACGCGTTTTGATAGCTACTGGGAAGGCCCACCGAACCTCCAAGAGTATCTGTTTCGGATCATCCCAGACCTGCTCACTGCCGAGTTGGCCTTCTACGCGGGGACGAGCGACGCCTATGGGGCCCAGCCTCACCAGGTGGAGCGGTTGAAGCACGATCCCCGCTTTCAGAGCTTCTCACGGCTTGGGTTAGGCTACACGTACATCGGGTACAACATGCGGCGCCCGATCTTCCAGGATGTTCGGGTCCGGAAGGCCCTGGGCATGGTGATCGATACTCAGGAGATTATTGATTACGTCTTGTACGGTCAGGCCGAGCGGACGACCGGTCCCTACCCCAAGCAGGTTGACTTCTACAACCCGGACATAAGGCCTCTCCCCTACGATCCGGAGGGGGCGCTCCGGCTTCTCGCTGAGGCCGGCTGGAAGCGGAATGCGGAAGGGTGGCTGGAGAAGGACGGGAAGCCCCTGGCCTTCACCTTGATCACGAACTCGGGCAATGAGATCCGGAAGGCGGTGATGGTGATTGCCCAGAACGCGTGGCGCCGTCTGGGAATCAAGGTGGAGACCCTTACCATGGAATGGGCGGTCTTTATCAACGAGCGGGTGGATAAGGGGGACTTCGACGCGGTCGTCCTCGGATGGGCCATGGGACTCGACGCGGACCTCTATCAGATCTTTCACTCCAGCCAGACCGGCCACTTCCAGCTCAACTTTGTCGGGTATGCCAACCCGAAGGCGGATACGTTGATAATCCGCATCCGCCAGGAGTATAACCACCAGCGGCAGGTGGCCATGGCCAGACGTTTGCACCGGCTGATTGCCCAAGACCAGCCATATACTTTCCTCTTCGTTGGCAAAGGCCTCACCCTCCTGGACCGGAAGTTGGCCCGGATGGTCCGGGATGTGGACGGGACGCCCCGGTACCTGCCCATCGTTCCCGATAAGCTTGGCGGAATCAAGTTCCACTTCAACCAGTGGGTGAAGACACCGCAGCCCGTGCTTACGGCCTACTGAGGCACAATGCTCTCCTTTCTGCTTCGGACCGGCTGGAAGAAGCTCTGGACCCTCTTTTTCGTCTCGGTGATCTCCTTCGCCGTCATTCACCTGGCCCCGGGGGAGCCGAGTCAGATCGACCCCATGAACCCCCGGTTTACTCCCCAGCAGCTCGAGCGCTACCGGAAGGCCTTCGACTTAGACCAGCCGCTTTACATCCAGTACGTCCGGTTCTACCACAAGCTCTTCACCGGGGAGCTGCGCTCCTTCAAGGACAACCAGCCGGTTTTGCCCAAGATCGTCGAACGGCTCTGGA
>JBHIAD010000092.1:0-6688 GCA_046758405.1 Methylomirabilales bacterium (SeqCode) | reverse complement strand
TGCCCGCAGCGTCTCCGTCCGGACGTTTCCCAAAGAGCCGGCCGCCAAGAGGAGGCGGGTCGCCGTTGCGTCGTCGGGGGCGTCGATGATCGTTGCGATATCATATCGCCCAATGGTCCAGTAAATCTCCTTGACCGTCACACCCATCTTCTTCGCCAGGCCCCGGAAGGCCTCCGCCCGGTTGACGGTCTCCTTGATGTTCCGGATCCCCTGATCCGTATAGTTGCCAAGGATCACATAGCTGGGCATCGTCTCGCCTCCTCTCCTTGCAGGACCCTGAGAGAAGCGGGTCCGGATAGAGAACAACCCGACCCGACTTCGCCTTATCATTCCCGCGCTACAAACTATGTGGAAGGCTGAAATCCGGGAACCAGGGGAGCGACGTCGTCGATCTTGGCCGCCAGGATAAAGTCGCTTTCGGTCAGACCGTTGATCTTGTGAGTCCAGATCTCGATGGTAGCCTTCCCCCAGCCAAAACTAATGTCGGGATGATGCCCCTCTCGCTCGGCGAGCTCGCCCACCCGGTTCACGAAGTCTAGGGTGGCCTTGAAGTCCCGGAAGCGGAAGGTCTTGCGCAAGTGATGCTCCTCTACTACCTCCCACCCCTCGACCTGAGCAATCAAGGGAGTAATCTCCTCTCCCTTCAGAGGCGGTGTACCCCCTTGACAGGGGACACATGACCTTTGGGCCAGCCCCCCCATGCTATCGCTCCTTCCCCGGCGGCATCGCCTTGCACGGTTCCCAGGGTCTCTTGATAATAGCTGGCGTGGGCGATGGTGACAAGTAGCGTCGGCTCTTTTTGGTTAACGCCTGGTACGCGGCTTCCACTGAAAGCGGGTGAGGTCGATGCGACTGCGGGAATCGAAAATCACCCCTTCTCGTTCCAAGAGTTGGCGCTGCGCCAAATCCCATCCCGGCGCGGCGCGCGGGCTGATCTCGCCTCTCGCATTGATCACGCGCTGCCACGGCACCCCACTTCCCGGGTCAAGGGCATGCAAGGCATACCCCACCTGTCGCGCGTACCCGGGCAATCCAGCCAACCGCGCGACTTGGCCGTAGGTCACCACCTGCCCGGGTGGGATGCGGCGCACGACGGCATAGATGCGGGCATAGGTGCTGGAAGACCGTTGAACCGTCAAAAAGCGCCCCATCCCATGCTGTGTACGAAACCACCCCGTTCCGCTGCATCAGCGTGAAGGTGCCCAAGCAATTTCCGCGTGGCCCTACCCTTGGACACCCCCGGGTGGGAAGGCTTGCACGGGAACGACCGGTGGGGCTCCGTGCGGCTGCCAACGTCGCGAGCGGTAGCGCCACAACAAGAAGCTCGTCCGCGCCAACCAGTCGAGCAGGAAGGCCCACCAGAGAAAGGCCGCATCCAGCCCGAGGGGGCCGGTGGCGATCGCCGCCACGGGGAGCCGCACTCCCCAGATCCCGAGCAACGTCACCAGCAGGATGAACCGAGTATCCCCCGCCCCTCGGAGCGCCCCCTGAAGGACCATGGTCATGGCGAGGGGGACCTGGCTCAGACCGGCGATGAAGAGGTAATCGATCCCGAAGGTCACAACCTCGGGATCATGCGTCAGGACTCGGATCAGGGGACCTGGCACCACCATAAAGAGGACCCCCAGGCTCCCCATCACCAGGACCCCCAGCCCGCCGGCTGCACGGACGCTCTTCTCCGCCCGAGAGGGGTTCTTGGCCCCGACCGCTTGCCCCACGAGCGCTGCTGTCGCCACCCCAATCGCGAGACCGGGCATGAAGGACAGAGATTCGATGTTCAAGCCGAGCTGGAAGGCGGCATACGCGGCGGACCCATGGATCAAGATGAGCCAGGCATAGACCGCCTGGCCAGCCTGCCAGCAGAGCCGGTCGAGGGCTACCGGCATCCCGACGCGCCGGATCTCTCTGGCGAGGGTCTTGCTTCCCGGTCCGGGGAGCAGATAGCCCCGTTGGATGCCCGTACGCCACAGCAACCAGGCCCCGAGCACCTCGGCCACCAGGACCGCGACCCCCGCCCCCCGAACCCCGAGGCTTGGCAGCCCCGCCACTCCGTAAATCAGGACATAGGCAACCACAACGTGCACCAGGTTCATCACCAGGATGACCTGCATCGGCCGCTTCGTGTCGCCGAAGCCGTGCATCGCGCTCGACAGGACGTGGACCAGGGCGACCCCCGGGAAGGCGAGAAAGACGACCTGGGCGTACTGGGCGGCCAGGTCGGCGACAGATGGGGCCGCTCCGAGGAGGCGCGCCAGCGGGTGACTCGCGATGAGCCCCACAAGGGCCACGGGAACCGACACCTTGAGGGTTCCGAGGGCCCCCTGGAGGGCGATTCGTCCAGCCTCTTCGCGATCGCCGGCACCTGCTCGCTGGGCGACGGTCACCAGCGTGCCGACCCCGAGACCCCAGACGGGGATCATCGCCATGAACATCAGGAGTTGGCCAATGCCTGCTCCAGAAACCGCCTCCGCGCCGATGCCGGCCAGCAGGAAGACATCCACGGCCCGGAGCATCCGCTGCAGGAGATTCGAGACGGCGACCGGGAAGGCAAGTTGGACCATCTCCCGCCATGGGCCATGCCGGAGGCGCTTTGCCTCACCGGGGGTTTCCATCATCCCCTACCGCTTTTGCTTCTAGAGAGATTCGTACACCTCTTCGTAGGCGGCGGCGGAACGGTCCCAGGAAAAATCGGCCCGCATGGCGTTCTGCATGAGTCGCAACCAGATCTCTTGCTGCTTGAAGAGGGCGACGGCTTGCCGGATCGTTCGCAGCAGCTCTTCGGCATCGGCATGCTGGGTCTTGAAGCCGTTGCCAGTCCCCGTAATCGGGTCGAAGGACGTAATCGTGTCGTCGAGGCCCCCCGTGGCCCGGACGACCGGAATCGTCCCGTAGGCGAGGCTGTACATCTGGTTCAGTCCACAGGGCTCGTACCGCGAGGGCATCAGGAACAGGTCGGCCCCGCCCTCGATCTTGTGGGAGAGGACTTCATCAAACCCGATCCGAACCGCGAGGCGCTTCTCCGCCTTTTTGGCTAACCTCTGGAAGGTTTGCTCAAGTGCCACTTCCCCAGTTCCAAGCAACACACACTGCACGTCGTGCTGGAGCAGGTCTGGCATGATCCGAGCGACGAGATCAATGCCCTTTTGATACACGAGGCGCGACACCACCGCGAGGATGGGCACCTCCGGGCGTTCCGGCAGGGCGAGGATCCTTTGCAGATCCCGCTTGCAGGCCGCTTTCCCGGTCAGGTCCTCCACCGAGTAGTTGGCCACCAAGTGAGGGTCACGTGCGGGATGCCACTCCCCATAGTCCACCCCGTTCAAGATCCCGGTGAGATCAGCGGCCCGCCGCCCCAGGATGGCGTCGAGACCGTACCCGAACTCGGGGGTCTGGATCTCCTGCGCGTGCCGCACGCTGACCGTGGTCAGAGCATCGGCATACACTAGGCCCGCCTTGAGGAAGTTGACCCTGCCCCAGAACTCGATCCCCCGTGGACCCATCACCGCTGCCGGCAGTCCGGTGATCGAAAAGGTGTTGGTCGGGAAGAGCCCCTGATAGCCGAGGTTGTGAAGGGTCAGGGCCGATGGGACCCGTCCAAGACGCGCGTCGCCCCGGTAGCGCGTCTTGAGGTATGCCGGGACGAGAGCGGTCTGCCAGTCGTTGACGTGGATGACGTCAGGTGTGCAGTCCAGCACCCGAAGGGCCTCCAGGGTTCCCCGGCTCAGAAAGATGAAGCGCTCGGCGTTGTCCGGGTAGTCCTGACCCTCCTGCTGGTAGAGACCGGGACGGTCGTAGTAGCCGTCGTGACCCAGGAGGATCACTCGGACCCGACCGACCTCACCCTCCCAGAGGGTTCCCACCTCGGTCTGCGCCCCGACCGGGACTTGGATCGTCTCAGGCCGCTCCCGCAGGCTGTAATGGTCGAGGGGAACAGCGTGGTACTTGGGAAGGAAGAGAAGGACCTCATGCCCCCGCTTCGCCAGGGTACGCGGGAGTGATCCGGCCACATCACCGAGCCCCCCTGTCTTAGCGAACGGGGCGGCCTCCGGTGTCACAAAGGCAATCTTCATCCTCTCCCAAAAAGGACACAGGGGGTCAGGGCCCCCTTGACCCCCTGTGTGTTCCTCTGCCCAGTTGCCCTCATTATCGTCCCCTTGCCCGCGGTGTCAAGGTGAAAACCTCTGCCTATCCTTTACGCAAGAGCCCTCCCTGCCACCCTGGGCTGCTTGCTTTTTATGCTCTTCCTTCACAACCGCTATGCGTAAAACCCATTGAAATTGAAGGAGTCTTCACCAATTAGACCGCTGGCATAGGAGATGCTTCTGTCCCCACTGCGGAGAGCGATGGACCGACGACGGGACCTCGATGGCGCGGATGTCTGAAAAGGGAGGGCCTGGTGGTGGGGAACCTTCAACGCTTCAGCACGATGACCTTCATGGGACTCGCCTCTTGCATGGCGATGACGGCGACGGCTTGGGGGCAGCAGGCAGAGCCCGCTCCCAAGGTGGATTCGGGAGACACGACCTGGGTCCTGGTCTCTGCGGCGCTCGTCCTGATGATGACCGCTCCGGGCCTGGCCCTCTTCTATGGTGGGATGGTCCGGCGGAAGAACGCCCTGGGAACGTTGATGCAGAGCTTCATCCTCGTCGCCCTCATCAGCATTCAGTGGATCCTCTGGGGGTACTCCCTCGCCTTCGGTCCCGATCTCGGAGGGATCGTGGGGTCGCTGTCCTGGTTCGGCCTCCGCGGGGTTGGCCAGAACCCGAACCCGGACTACGCAGCCACGATCTCCCACCAAACCTTCATGCTCTTCCAGATGATGTTCGCCATCATCACCCCGGCGCTGATTACTGGGGCCTTCGCCGAGCGGATGAAATTCAGTGCGTTCCTCGTCTTCAGCCTGCTGTGGGCGACCCTGATTTACGATCCCCTCGCCCACTGGGTGTGGGGTGTGGGTGGCTGGATGCGGGACCTGGGGGCGCTGGACTTCGCCGGCGGGACCGTGGTGCACATCAGCTCCGGAGTCTCCGCCCTGGCGGCAGCGCTCATCCTCGGCCGGCGCAGGGGCTACGGCCAGGAGCCAATGCCACCTCACAACCTTCCCCTCACCGTGACCGGTGCCGCCCTGTTGTGGGTCGGGTGGTTCGGCTTCAACGCGGGGAGCGCCCTCGGGGCGGGGGGGCTCGCCTCGAGCGCCTTTCTCGCTACCAACACCGGTGCCGCCGCAGCCACCCTCTCGTGGATGGCTACCGAGTGGATTACCCACGGCAAACCGACCGTCCTCGGGGCTGCAACCGGGGCGGTCGCCGGCCTGGTCGCCATTACGCCAGCGGCAGGCTTCGTGGGACCCCTTTCGGCCCTGGCGATCGGTGCCGTGGCAGGGGCGCTCTGCTACGCTGCCTGTATCTTCAAGACCCGCCTCGGCTACGACGACTCCCTTGACGTCGTGGGCGTTCACGGGATCGGCGGCACCTGGGGGGCGCTCGCAACCGGCCTCTTCGCCTCGAAGGCGGTCAACCCTGGAGGGGCCGACGGCCTGCTCTTCGGGAACCCGGCCCAGCTCTGGATCCAATTCGTGACGGTGGTCGCGACCTGGGTCCTCGCATTTGTCGGGTCTTTCATCATCCTGAAGATTCTGAATGCCGCGATGGGGCTCCGGATCAATCCAGAAGAAGAGTACATCGGTCTCGACCTCAGTCAGCACAACGAAAGCGCATACACCCTCGGCTTCGCCGCTCACGGAGAAGGGTCAGTCACGGAGTCGAGACCGGTGGCCTGAGGGTTGCTGGCCTTCGACGAGTTCCCCGGGGCTCCGCCCGACTCCAGACCATGAACGGGGCCTCTGTGGAAAGAGAAGGGGAGCATCGATGACGCGCCGGGTCCTCGTGGTGGACGACAGCCGGGGGGCACAGGCGTTCCTCCAGGATGCCCTACCCTCCCTGGGATGCCGCATCATCGGACAGGTGGACACGGCCGCCGAAGGAGTTCGCCTGGCGAAAGAGCTGCGGCCGGACCTTGTCCTCATGGCCGTCGGTCTCCTCGACACCGACGGCGTCACGGCCACCGAAGCAATCATGCGGGCCAGCCCGGTACCCATCATCCTCTTGACCCGCCACCACGATCCTGAAACGATCCGCCGGGCGACGGCGAGTGGGGTCATGGCCTACCTGCTGAAGCCGCTCCGGACGGAGGAACTCGGACCCGCTATCGAACTGGCCATCGGGCGGTTCCGCGAATTCGAGGCCCTTCGGCGGGAGAACGCCGATCTGCGCAAGTCCTTGGCTGCCCGCCGGTGGATCGAACAGGCCAAGGGGATTCTCATGGAGCAGCAACAGCTGACGGAACGGGAGGCCTTTGAGGCGCTTCGGCGGCAGAGCATGAACAGCCAAACCCCGCTCGCCGAAATTGCCCAGGCGGTGGTCACGGCCGAAGCGGTTCGGCAGGGAGGGGGACAGAGCGCTGCGGAAGGAGCACGGAGTCGAAGGGTCGGACTGCCGAGATTGTGATCGGGAATAGCCGGTAGGCATGAAAGCGGGCCGGGCGCGATGGCGCGCCCGGCCACAGGCGAGGGCGCCTTTCCCACTGTGGGGAAGGCGCCCCTTTTTGTGTGGCGATCAACCGATCGGACCATCGGAGCTAAGGAGGCAACACATGAAGACGAATGGGTGGAGGGTCCTGTTTGCCGTCA
>JBHIAD010000091.1:0-6747 GCA_046758405.1 Methylomirabilales bacterium (SeqCode) | reverse complement strand
TGCTGTTTAATGCTCTAACGCTGCGGATCATTGCAGACCATTTCCGACGTCCTTGATCGAGATCCGAAGCACATTCCCCTCATTCTGAAGAGCCAGGACTCAGCAACCGCTGCTTGGGCCAGTAGAGAAGCCACCGGGCACGACGGTGTAAGTGCTGCGCTATTCTCGCTTTGGTGGGCAACCGGGGTCAAGCGCGATTTCGCGGCTGTCGGCGACGGGACGTGGTGAAAAGGGAAGGGCCGGGAGACACCAGGGCCGCCTCACAGGAAGGCGCGCTCGAGGGAGGAGATGAACTGGATCCCGGGCACGGTGCACCGGCTCAGGCGGTCGTCGTTGGTGATGAAGAGATCGACGCGCGCCTCAGCCGCGCACGCCAGCTGAATGGCGTCCGGCGCCCGGATGGTCCGGTCCCGCCGGATGGCCGCGTAGGTCGTGGCCGCGGGCTTGTCGAACGGGATCAGCACGACGGCCTGCGAGAGCGCCTCCTCGTACCTGCGGCGGAGGGCTTCGTCCCTCTGCTCCAACGGCTTGACCAGCACCTCGCCGAGGGTGAGGGTCGAGGTGCAGAGCTGGTCGTTCCGCTGGAGCATGCGCTCCCTGAGCGCCGCCACGCGCTGGGACCGGGCGCCGTGATCTTCGAAGAGGTAAATGAAGAGATTCGTGTCCCAGAAGATCCGGCTCACTCCCACCCCTCGCGGAGGCGTTTCACGTAGTCGTCCGCATGCTCGTTCACCCACAGGGCCCGGCCTGACCCGCGCAGGGCCAGGAGCGGATCGCCCGCGGCCCTTCGGGCTCCGCGGCGGGCGTAGTCCTGCTCATACCAGTCGAGCAGTTCGTGATATTCGGCCGGAATGTTCTCCCGAGCGGGCGCGATCTTGGCCCCTTCCCTGTTAGGATGGTACGGGTCGCCGGGCCGGAAGAGGCGACGGCGGTTCTCTCCGGTCTCCACGAGCATCCGGTACCGGCCCGGGTTGGGCGGCCGGTTGGCCACGCAGTGCTGGACCGCATGGACGTAGACGCCGGGGCGTAGCTGCGGAGAGAGCTTTTCCTCTCTGGCGCGCTCGACGATTTCAGCGATGGTGAAGTCTGCTCGCTTGGGGTGCTCCCGATGAAGCAGGGCAGTGGCGATCCACACCTCATCGGCAACTTTCAGCGCATCGCGGGTTCTGGGACTCATGGCATCAAACAGTGCCCGACTTCAATTTACAAAGACGGTCTCCACTTCCTGCAGGCCGAACAACCTTCCGTTGGACGCCGTCTTTGCTGACTATTGCCATCTCCGACACCTCCTGACTTCTACTTAGTACGCCAATTACATACTAATATACATTGAAACATAGGTATGTCAAGTCAAATCTACAGCAAGGGTGGTCAACCCCCATTCCAACGGAGTCTGAAAAGGGAAGAGCCGGGTGACCTGAGCGGCGCCCGGCTAAGTCTTCCATCCGATGAGAGAGAGAAAAATCAGGAGGTGAGCCAGAGGAAGAAGGGGGCGAGGATCACCGCTACCTTGCCCACCAGCTTGATCAGGATGTTCAGCGAGGGGCCCGCGGTGTCCTTGAAGGGATCGCCCACCGTATCGCCGGTCACCGCCGCCTTATGGGACGGGCTTCCCTTCCCGCCCAGGTGGCCGGCCTCGATGTACTTCTTGGCGTTGTCCCAGGCCCCACCCGCGTTCGCCATCATGACCGCGACCAGGAAACCGGACAGGAGTGCCCCGGTGAGCATTCCGGCGAGGGCCTCGGGCCCGAGGGACGGTACCACCCCGATCACAATCGGGGTCGCGACGACGAGGATCCCCGGGAGCAGCATGGACCGGAGCGCCGAGCGGGTCGCGATGTCCACACACTGGACGTAATCCGGCTTGGCGGTCCCCTCCATCAGTCCTGGAATCTCCTTGAACTGCCGGCGGACTTCGTGCACCACCTGGAATGCGCCCTTGCCCACCGCACGCATGGCCAGGGCTGAGAAGAGGTAGGCCAGCATGGCCCCGATCAGGAGCCCGCTGATGACCCGCACGTCGGTGAGATCGACGGTCTCGAGCTTCGCCACCTCGAAGTAGGTGGCGAGCCACGCCAGGGCCGCGAGGGCCGCGGAGCCGATGGCGAAGCCCTTGCCGATGGCGGCCGTGGTGTTCCCCACCGCGTCCAGCGCCTCGCACCGCTCCCGGACGTGCTGCCCAAGCTCCGCCATTTCAGCGATCCCCGCGGCGTTGTCCACGATCGGCCCGTAGCAGTCCATGGCCAGGACCGCCCCGAGCGTCGCAAGCATCCCCATGGAGGCGATGGCGATCCCGTAGAGCCCGGCGAAGTAATAGGCCAGGACCGTGGCCACCACCACCAGAAGAACCGGTCCGACTGTACTGACCATGCCGACCGCAAGCCCCTCGATGATCACCGTGGCCGCCCCCGTCTCCGCCGCCTTGGCGATGCCGATGACCGGTGCCTTCTCCCCGGTGTAATACTCCGTCACCCAGCCGATGAGCGAGCCGCACAGCAGTCCCGCCACCAGCGCGAAGAAGGGACCGAGAACGCCCAGGAGGACCCAAGTGAGCACCAGGCTTCCGACAATCGTCAGGATGTTCGCCAGGTAGACCGCCCGGTTCATAGTCTTATGGGCCTGGTGGGTCTGCTCTTCAAAGCTCCCCCCCACCTCGGGCGGGCGGATGCTAAGAATCCCAATAATGGACGCCCCAATCCCCACCGCCCCGAGCAAAAGCGGCAGCACCACCGCCTGGGCCCCATAGGTCGTGGTATGCGCCAGCACCATGGATGCGGCCACAGCGGAGACGTAGGACTCGTACAGATCCGACCCCATCCCCGCGATGTCGCCGACATTATCCCCGACGTTGTCCGCAATGACGGCCGGGTTTCGCGGATCGTCTTCAGGGATGCCGGCCTCCACCTTCCCCACCAGGTCTGCCCCCACGTCCGCGCTCTTGGTGAAGATCCCACCGCCAACGCGGAGGAAGAGGGCCACGGAGGAGGCGCCGAAGGCGAAGCTCAGCCAGACCTTCGTATCCTCCGAGGCCACGGCCATGATGGCAATGCCGAAGAGCCCCAGCCCGACGACACAAAAGCCCATCACAGCACCGCTGGAGATCGCGATCTTGAGCGCCGTTGCGTAGCTCGTGCTCGCCGCGTGGGCCGTGCGGCCGTTCGCCCGGGTGGCGATGCTCATGCCGATGAAGGCGGCCAGGGCCGAGGTGATCGTCCCGAGCAGGTAGGCGAGGCCGGCCATGAGCGTGATCTTTCCCGGATGGATGAGAAAGATCACAACAACAAACATGACCACGGCGAAGAGGGTCAGGGTGCGGAACTCCCGTCGCAGGAAGGCCGTCGCCCCCTGCCGGATCGCTGCGGACAGCTCCTGGACGCGTGGCGTGCCTTTTGGTTGGCGGAGCACAGAGGCCGCAAGGTACCCCGCGAAGGCCAACCCAACCAGACCCGCCATCACCCCAATCCAGTTCATCATGTTCCCTCCAGGTTTTGAGCTGCGCGCATGGGTCTCGACGCGGGCACCGCCCGCCTCCCCTCGGCAGAACGTCTATGCGAATGGGAAAAAGGACGCAGGCGTCTTGGCCGCTGTGGCCCCAGCCCGCGCCAGGTCTCGACTTACCAGATCTTGGAGGGGGTCTGCGCCCCCTTTTTGATCAGCAGGTCCACGATCGCTAGGTCAAAGTAGTTCGTCTCACGGGCGACCGTGGGATCGATGTTCTTCTCGTAATACTTGCGTCCGATCCCGAGATCTTCGGCCAAGACCTCGAAGAGGGAGTCATTCTTGATCCCTTCCTCAATCTTGTCCTGGTTGTAGAGAATGATGTCGGAGATGATCAGGCGAGCCAGCCGCCGCGCCTGCTCATGGGGATCTTTGGGTGTCGCCATCTCTACTCGCTCAGCTCGCCGGTTCGAAGAGGTGGAGTTGCGCCACCTGCTCACCCGGGAAGGGCACCGGGTAGCGCCCGGTGAAGCAGGCCGAGCAGTACCCCTCCTCCTTGCCCGCTGCGGCCAGGAGGCCTTCGTGACTTAAGTAGGCCAGGGAGTCCGCCCGGATGTAGCGCCGGATTTCCTCCGCCGAATGCGACGATGCAATCAGCTCGCGCCGGGTGGGGGTATCAATCCCGTAGTAGCACGGCCACGTCGTCGGCGGCGAGCTGATCCGCATGTGGACCTCTCGTGCCCCACCCCCCCGGAGCATCGAGACAATCTTCCGACTTGTCGTGCCCCGCACGATCGAATCGTCCACGACCACCACCCGCTTTCCCTCGAGGGTCTCCCGGACCGCGTTTAGCTTAATCTTGACGCCAAAGTGACGAATCGCCGCCCGTGGCTCGATAAAGGTCCGGCCCACATAGTGATTCCGCACCATCCCCTGTTCGTACGGGATCCGGGCCTCCTGGGAATACCCGAGGGCCGCGTACACGCCCGAGTCGGGCACGGCGATCACGATATCCGCCTCGGCCGGCGCCTCCTGGGCCAAACGGCGCCCCAGCTCCTTGCGGACCCGCGCGACGTTCTGACCGAAGACCAGGCTGTCCGGTCGCGCGAAGTAGACATGTTCGAAAATGCACTGCCGCGCTTCGCCTTGCGGGAACGGGAAAACAGAATGGGCTCCCTCACGGTCGATGAGGAGAAACTCCCCCGGGTTGATATCCCGCACGAAGGTGGCCCCGATCAGATCGAAGGCGCACGACTCCGAGGCCAGGACGTACGCATCCTGGAGCCGACCGAGGGAGAGGGGACGAAACCCGTGGGGGTCCCGGATCCCCAGGAGGCACTCTTCGTCCATCACCACCAGAGAATAGGCCCCGCTGAGCTGACCGAGCGCCTCGACCGCCCCGGCCACCAACCCCCCGGCCCGGGAGCGGGCCAGGAGGTGCAGGATCACCTCGGTGTCGGAGGTCGAGCTGAAGATCGCCCCGTCCGCCTCAAGCGCGACGCGCATCTTCGCGGCGTTGACCAGGTTCCCGTTGTGGGCCACCGCGACCATGCCCCGATGGTGGCCCGCGAGGAAGGGCTGCGCATTCCGGAGCTGGCTCGAGCCGGTCGTCGAGTATCGCACGTGGCCGATCGCGAGGTGTCCGTGCAGACGCTTGAGGCGGGCTTCGGTGAAGACATCCGCCACGAGGCCCATCGCCTTTTCGAGATGGATCGCCTTGCCATTCGAAGCGGCGATGCCGGCCGACTCCTGACCCCGGTGCTGGAGGGCGTACAGGCCCAGGTAAGCGAGGTTCGCCGCCTCGGGATGCCCGAAGATCCCGACGATCCCACACTCCTCCCGAAACTTGTCCATCTTGACCACGTCCCTACTATAGGTCAGCAGACCCACCTTGACAAGCCTCCGATTGCATGCACCGCCTCTGCTCCCGCGCTCCGATCATCCCGTCCAATTGCTGGGCCATCCTCATCATGCCGGAGACTACAACGCGCGCTTGATCCCGTGGAGCGCCTGGCGCGTGCGGTGCTCGTTTTCGACCAGCGCAAACCGGACATACTCGTCCCCCTCGGCGCCGAATCCGATCCCGGGCGCCACCGCGACCTTTGCCTTTTCGAGCAGAAACTTGGCAAACTCCAGCGACCCCATCGCCCGGTAGGCCTCGGGGATCCGCGCCCAGACGAACATCGTCCCCTTCGGCTTGTCACAGGACCAGCCGATCCGGTTCAGGCCATCCACCAGCACATCCCTGCGCTGACGGTAGACCTCCACGATCTCATGCACGCACTCCTGGGGGCCGTTGAGGGCGATGATCGACGCGATCTGGACCGGCTGGAACATGCCGTAGTCCAGGTAGCTCTTGATGCGGGTCAACGCACCGATGATCGCCCGGTTGCCCACCGCAAAGCCCACCCGCCACCCCGGCATGTTGTAGCTCTTGGAGAGACTGAAGAACTCCACCCCCACCTCCTTGGCCCCGGAGACCTCGAGAAAGCTCGGGGCCCGGTACCCATCGAAGGTGAGGTCGGCATAGGCGAAGTCGTGGATCACGACCAGACGGTGCTCACGGGCGAAGGCGACGACCTTCTCGAAGAAGGCGAGGTCCACCGTCGTCGTCGTCGGATTGTGGGGGAAGCTGAGGAGCAGGAGCTTCGGCGGTGGCCAGCATGCCTTGAAGGCCTGCTGCAGCCCTTCGAAGAAGTCAACCCCGGGGCGCAGGGGAACGCTCCGCACGTCGCCGCCGGCGATGATCACGCCGTAGCTGTGGATCGGGTAGGTGGGGGCCGGGACGAGGGCCCCGGTCCCCGGCTCGACGAGGGCCAGACAAAGGTGTGAAAGTCCCTCCTTCACCCCAATCGTCGCGATCGCCTCGGTCTCCGGGTCGATCGGCACCTGGTAGCGGCGCTCGTACCAGCTGGCGATCGCGTGGCGGAGCCTGGTGATCCCCCGGGAGGCCGAGTAGCGATGGTTGCGAGGGTTCCTGGCCGCCTCCACCAGCTTGTCCACGATGTGGGCCGGCGTCGCCTGATCAGGATTCCCCATCCCGAAGTCGATGACGTCCTCCCCGCGGTGGCGCGCCTTTATCTTCAGCTCGTTCACGCTGGCGAAGACGTACGGCGGAAGCCGTTTGATCCGCGCGAACTCCTCCATCCTCTCCCTCGCTTCCTCGTTCACCGTTCACGGTTCATGGTTCACAGTGAGTATTTCACGACCTTCCCTGAACTGTGAACTCTGAACCCTCTCGGCCTCACATCTCTTCCGGCGCGTCAACCCCGAGGAGATGCAAGGCATTTGCCAACACCCACTGCATCG
>JBHIAD010000090.1:0-6812 GCA_046758405.1 Methylomirabilales bacterium (SeqCode) | reverse complement strand
GGTCGGAGTACCTTTTCCTCGGAGGAAAGGTGCGATGAAGCGGGGAATTCACGAGCCCTACGGGCGGGTACCAGGCAGCCGTCCGCCACCATAGTTCCGTGGACCCCCTCCTCCAGGCGGATAAGCTTGGCTTCCCTCTTCCGATGACGCTGTACCGCCGGACATCCCGCCCCAGGAAGTGGTTGACAGAACTATTCCCTTGCCACAACCTAGAAGTGATTTAAGGAACGCCCTGGTCCCTCGGCATTTTATTCTGGATTGACCTTGGGGGAGTTGGAGATGGCGGAGCGGGTGCTCATCGACTGTGATCCCGGGATCGACGATGCCTTGGCACTGATCCTGGCCCTCAAATCACCGGAGATTACTGTTGAGGCGATCACCACGGTGGCCGGAAATGCACCCGTGGACGTCTGCACGGCGAACGTCTGTCGGATCCTTGACCTTGTGCAGCCGCCACGCCAACCGATGATCGCCCGGGGCGCAAGCAAGCCCATCAAGCGTCCTCTGCGGACCGCCCCTGAGGTGCATGGGTCGGACGGTCTCGGCGGGCTCGATCAGTTTCGCCATCCGGACGGGAGTCCTCGCTATCCGTCGGCCGCCGTCGGGATAGCGCCCGCTGCGGCGGATCGGGTGATTCTCGACACGATCGCACAGCACCCCGACGAGCTGACGATCATTACTCTTGGCCCCCTGACGAACCTGGCACGTGCCATCCAGACCGACTGCGATCTCATGGGTCGAGTGAAGCGGATTGTCACCATGGGTGGAGCCGTCGGGGTTCCGGGGAACAGCAGCCCGGTCGCCGAGTTCAACATCTGGGTGGATCCGGATGCGGCACAGATCCTGCTGCACGCGGGGCTCCCGGTCACGCTGGTCCCCCTGAACGTGACCCGACAGGTGCAGCTCTCGCGTGAAGCCATCGAGAGCTGGTTCGAGCCGATCGGGGATGCCCTGGCCCAGTTCATCCTCGACAGCACCGCCCACGCCGCGGCCTTCGGGGCCGAGCGTGAAGGCTTTGCCGGCATCACCCTTCATGACCCACTCGCGGTCGCTGTCGCCATCGATCCGAGCCTCGTCACAACCCGTGAAGTGGCGATTGCGGTCGAAACCACCGGTGCACTGACGGCTGGAATGACCGTGGCAGACTTGCGCCCTCGACCCGATAGCGGAGTGCCGAATGCCGAGGTGGCGATGGCGGTAGAGGCGGACCGCTTTCTCACCTTCTTCGTGGAACGCCTATGCCAGAGGTCGTGGTAGTCGGCAGTGCCAATATCGACCTTACCGTGCAAGTCGAACGTCTTCCTCGTCCCGGAGAGACGGTTGTGGGTTGTGACCTCCGCCGTTCTTTCGGAGGGAAGGGGGCGAATCAAGCGGTGGCGGCTCGGCGGGCGGGCGCCTCTGTAGCTTTTGTCGGGAAGGTGGGCAGCGATCCCGACGGCGAGGCGATCCGGACGCGCCTCGCGGAAGGAGGGATCGAACTCAGCGGTTTGCGGGTGGACGAAGTCCTGCCAACGGGGATCGCGCTGATTACGGTGGAGCGAGGGGGCCGCAATCAGATCGTCGTGGCGCCCGGTAGCAACGGCAACCTCACTGTTGAGGATTTGGCGGGTCTGGACATGCTGATGGACGATGCGCGCGTCCTCTTGGTCCAGCTCGAGATCCCCCTCGCCACCGTCGCCGCCGCGCTCTCCCGCGCACACGCCAGGCGCGTGCGGACGATCCTGAACCCTGCGCCCGCTCGGGGCCTTGATGCTGCGATCCTCGACCAGGTGGATATTCTCACCCCAAACGCCCTGGAGCTGGAGACGCTCAGTGGCCAGTCCCTCACCGATCGGGCTGCAATCGTGCGCGAAGCAAGGCGACTTCTCCAGGGGCAACATGGAGCCGTCATTGTGACCATGGGGGCGGAGGGGGCCTCCCTGATCCTACCCGCTGCCGTCAGCCAGCTTCGTGCCTTCCCCGTCGAGGCCGTGGACACGACCGCCGCCGGAGATGCCTTTAACGGAGCCTTGGCAGCCGGCCTCGCTCAGGGGAAACCCCTCGCCGAAGCGGTCCGCTTCGCCTCGGCAGCCGGCGCCCTCACCACGATCCGGCGAGGTGCCCAAGAGGCGATCCCCGACCGGAGGGCGATTGAAGCGCTGCTCGCAGGAACAGGACCTGAACGCCATGGATGTGTTTGAGCGCTACCGGAGCGTCATCCCAGACTTTCCGGTCTGTCGGGGGGCCCTCGCCCGATCGCATCCGGTGTGCGCCCGAGTCAATCGGCTGCGCACGACATTGGAAATGTTAGCGGATGCCGGGGGAGAGTACGGAGGCTGTCGCACGGCCGTCAAAAGGGATCCCGGATGCCTGCATGCTGGGTGATCGGCGGCGGATCAGACGTGAGGACGGACGGGCAGCCAACGTGGCCTCTGTGGTGGCTCTCTCCAGAGAGACCCCGCGTGACATGCTGGTGCGCGATGGAATGCAGGGCGGTGGCACGGGACCGTTACACCATGAGGCCTGGGGAGGAGACCGATGCAGGAGCGACCTGAGCGCGACTTCACCCAGTGCCCGCAGTGTGGTGGGACCGAAGTGGAGCGGACCGAGGTCACCCGGGGATATTACTCGGCCCACACTCGATATGACCCCGAAGTCCTCCTTCGCTTTACCGACCGATGTGTTCAGTGTGGTACCGTCATGCAAGGGTATGAAGAAGAAACCTAGCGGAGCGAATCGATTTTTCCGGCACCCTATTGAGTTTGTCAGTGTCAGTATGTGTATCAAATACTCATAATACTATACTTAAAGTAAATTCTTAATATTCGCCGTTGCGTAGGCTGCAGCGTTGGCTCGCCGCTCTTGTACGAGGAGGTACCCACCAAACATCAGGTTCGCCAGGCCGAAGGCAACGGCAGTAGCAAAGGGGACCGTGTAGTCCCCGGTCACGTCGAACAGGGCCCCGCCCACATAGCCCCCCGTTCCCATTCCTACCGTCCCGAACAGGGAGACACTCCCGAAGACCTGTCCGAGCTTCTGGGTGCCGTAGAACTCTCGGCAGAGGATGGGGTATTGGGGGATGATCCCTCCGTAGCCGATTCCGAAAACCGCGGCGGCGACGTAGAGGGTGGCAGGGTTTGTCACCACCAGCATCGTGGCGACCATCGAGGTTTGCAGGGTTGAGCAGATTGGGAGTGTGCGCCGGCCTCCGATCCGGTCGGCGAGGAAACCCATTCCAATCCGGCCGAGAAAGGCGAACGCCCCGATCGTACTCAGGATCGAGGCAGCATGCAGCCGGTCCATTCCTGTGTCGGCCGCGTAGGCGACGACGTGGACAAGGGGGATTGACATGCAGACACAGCAACAGAACATTGCTGCCCGGAGCCACCAGACCGAAGGAGGTTCGGAGGTCTTCCCTTGGACGTTGCGCGCATCGAGGACTGCTCCCTCCACGAGGCTCGCCCTAGGGACCGGGCGGAGTATCAGGGCCGCCGGCAGCATCAGGCCCCACGCGATGGCCCCAAGGGTGAGGAAGGCTTGCCACCACCCCACCAGGGTAATGATACGCTCGGCGATAATTGGGGAGAGGAGGACCCCAACACCCACGCCCGAGTAAATGATACCGGTGGCGAGACCCCCCTGCCGGATGAACCAGCGGTTCACGTTCGCCGCCAGGGGCGCCGCGATTGCGCCGTAGCCGAAGCCGCCTACAAGAAGTCCGAGCGTCAGGTAGAGGTGCCAGGGGGCGGAGACCTGGCTCGACAGTACCAGGCCGAGTCCCACCATGCTGGCGCCGAAGGTGACGATCGGCCTCGCTCCGAAGCGATCGGAAAGCCGCCCGAAGAGGGGAGAGAGGGCGCCCGCCAGGACCATATTCCAGAAGTAGGCTGCCGAGATCACCCCGCGGGACCAACCAAATTCCGCGCTGAGGGGCTTCAGGAAAACGGCGATCGCGAGGCCACTGGTGTACCCGACCCCCATGAGCACGAAGGAAGCGGCAACAATCACCCACGCATAACGGGGGAGCGGGCCGGGCGTTCGAGGATCGGCACCAGGCAAGGGGTTCCCTTAGGGAACAATGTGGATGCGGCCATCGCCTGGCCCGACGATCTCACCGACCTGGGCGGCCGCCAGGGTGTGGGCTGCCTGAAGCTTTTTGAGGAGCTTCGAGGCCTTGGCTTGGGGCAGGGCGATCAGCAGTCCACCGGAGGTTTGGGCGTCGGCGAGTATCAACCGAGCTTCTTCCGTGATTCCTGGGGCCCAGGTCACGTACGGTGAGACGGCGGCAAGGTTCTTCTTGGTCCCGCCCGGGCACACCCCCTGGCGGACCAGCTCCCATGTCTCCTCGAGGGTCGGGACCGCCGAGAGGGAGAGCCGAGCCTCCACGCCACTTCCCGAAGTCATCTCGTGGAGATGACCCAGGAGCCCGAAGCCCGTGATATCGGTGCAGGCGTGGACACCGACGGCTTCCATCGCCTCGGCGGCGGCGCGATTGAGGGTCGTCATCGTCTGGGTCACTCGCTCGCGAGCGGCTGGGGTAACCCGGTCCTGCTTGATCCCGGTTGTCAGGATCCCCACCCCGATCGGCTTGGTGAGGATGAGGACATCCCCGGGTTGGGTGCCTACGTTCCTCACGATACGGCCGGGATGGACCAGGCCGCTCACCACGAGGCCGTACTTGGGTTCGGTGTCGTCGATCGAATGACCCCCGATGATGTCAATCCCGGCCTCCTGGACCTTGGTAGCGCCGCCCCGGAGAATCTCGGCAAGGACCGCCAGGGGCAGCGTGCGGCTCGGGAAACCGACAATGTTCATGGCGAAGATGGGCTTCGCCCCCATCGCATAAATGTCGCTCAGGGAGTTCGCCGCGGCAACCGCACCGCACGTATACGGATCGTCCACCACCGGGGTGATGTAGTCCACCGTCTGGACGAGGGCAAGCTCATCCGTCAGACGATAGACGCCGGCATCATCAGCGGTCTCGGTCCCCACCAGGACATTCGGGTCTGTGATTTTCGGTAGCTGGCTCATGACCTGAGCCAGGTCCGCCGGACTGATCTTACACGCTCACCCGGCGCCGTGCGACAGGGCCGTGAGGCGGACTGTCTCCTGTGTGCTCATCAGATGCTCCTTTCACGCATGTCAGGGCCGCTTCAGCGATGGGGCGTGTTGATACCAGCGTCCTTGGCCTCAACCTCCTTGGCCATTGCGAGCTTGAACTCTTTGAGTTGACCATTGAGCTTTGGGTCGCTGATGGCCAGGATCTCAGCGGCCAGGACGCCGGCATTCTTAGCGCCCGCCTTCCCGACGGCCATTGTGGCGACGGGGACCCCACCGGGCATCTGGGCGGTGGAGAGGAGGGCATCGAAGCCGTGGAGCGGACTCGAGTCGATCGGCACACCGATGACGGGGAGGACCGTCTCGGCCGCGAGAATTCCTGCCAGGTGGGCGGCACCTCCCGCTCCTGCGATGATCACCTTCAGGCCTCGAGATTCGGCGGTCTGCGCGTATTCAATGGCCCGTCCGGGCGAGCGGTGAGCCGAGCAGATGCGTAACTCGTAGGCGATTCCGAAGCGGGCGAGGACTTTCGCTGTTTCTTCCATGATCGGTAGGTCCGAGTCGCTTCCCATCACGATGCCCACGGTTGGCTTTTGCGGTTCACGGTTCATGGTTCACCGTCCACAGCTTCAGAGTTCCATTGACCAACAGATCCCATCGATGTCCTCTTCGTGCCGCTGATCATCTTACTTGAACAGAGCAATCTTGTCTTGCGTGAACTATGAACTATGAATCGTGAACGAATTTCCTAACCGACGCAGCGCCTTTTTGCCAATGTCGGTCCGGTAGTGGACCCCGTCCCAGGTGATGATCCGGACCACTGCGTAGGTGCGCTTGATGGCGTCCGGGATATCTGCTCCGAGGCCGGTGACGCCGAGAACCCGTCCTCCATCGGTGACGATCCGGCCGTCGCGGAGCGCGGTCCCGGCGTGAAACACAACGACATCCGGCTGGGTGGCGGCCCGCTCGAGTCCAGTGATGACCCGTCCGGTGGGGTAGGGGCCGGGATAGCCCTGAGCGGCCATGACCACGCACACCGCCGCCTCCGGCCGCCAGCAGACCTCAACTCCGGTGAGGGTCTGGTCGATCGTCGCCTCGAGCAAGGGGAGCAAGTCGCTCTGCATCCGGACGAGGATCGGCTGGGCCTCGGGGTCACCGAACCGGCAATTGAATTCGAGAACTTTGGCCTCGCCATTCTGGATCATCAACCCCGCGTAGAGCACCCCACGGTACGGGCAACCCTCCGCAGCCATCGCCCGAACGGTGGGGACCATGATCCGATCCATGACCTGCCGGGCAAGGGTCTCGGTCATGACTGGAGCCGGGGAGTAAGCCCCCATCCCACCGGTATTGGGTCCCCGATCGCCATCGAAGACCGCCTTGTGGTCCTGAGCGGGGGCCAGGGGGAGGACCGCCTCCCCGTCGGTGAGCGCGAGGAAAGAAGCCTCCTCTCCCTCCAGAAGCTCCTCGACGACGATGCGGTGACCGGCATCGCCGAAGACCCGGTCCTCCATGATCGTGGTGACCGCCGCCAAGGCCTCGGCGACGGTGGAGCAGAGGATGACCCCCTTCCCGGCAGCGAGACCATCCGCCTTGATCACACACGGAGCGCCGACCTGCCGCACGTAGGTGCGCGCCTTCTCAACATCGTCGAAGATCGCGAAGGCGGCCGTCGGGATCCCGTGCCGCTGCATCAACTCCTTGGCGAAGCTCTTGCTCCCCTCGAGAGTGGCAGCAGCTCGGCTGGGGCCGAAGGCCCGGAGACCTTCGGAGCT
>JBHIAD010000089.1:0-6841 GCA_046758405.1 Methylomirabilales bacterium (SeqCode) | reverse complement strand
GCCCGGTTCCCTGCCCGAAGTGCCGCAGGCTGATTAGCGCCGATTCATACACTTGGTCCCACTGCGGCGCGCCTGTGGCTTACATCTGGGAGGACTGTCGGCAGGCCTGTTATTTCCTGCGGTTGGGGGCGGTGTTTCTCCTGGGAGCCCTGGTCATAGCAATTGTGGTCATCGTTGCTATGGGCGTCCTGGACCAGACAGGCCTGACCGCCGGGCACTTGGCGATCATCTCTCTCATTACCGCTGCCTCGGCCATTGGCCTGTGGAAGTTCAGCGACGCGTTCAGCGCACCCCCGGCACCATGGGAGTTGCATCAGAAGGCTGATCAGAGTGATTCCTCTAGCGATGGGAGCGTAGGCTCCAGCCGGAAGGAGGGCTGACCATGGCCACGGGGGAAACCGTTGAGCGGGCGGGAAATCCGGCCCTGCAGATAGCTCGCGGAGCCTGGGGATGGATCGATTCGCGGCTCGGCCTGCGAGCCCTGACCTATCACGTGCCGGCCTATGCCAACCGCCTCCCCTACCTCCTGGGCGGCATCACCCTGGTGGGGATCGTCATCCTCATCGGCACCGGCATATACCTGGCCCAGTTCTACCATCCCGATCCGGCCGATGCCCACGCCAGCATGATTTACATCATCAATGAGGCGCAGCTCGGCGATTTCCTGCGCGGGGTGCACTACTGGACCTCGAACATCGTGGTGGTCACCCTTCTCTTTCATATAGGGCGAGTGCTTATATGGGGTGCCTATCGTGCGCCCCGCGAGGTGACCTGGCTGGCAGGTATTGGGCTTCTGGTCGTAATGATGGGGCTGTTCTTCACCGGCACCGTCCTCAAGTGGGACCAGGAGGCGTTCGAGGCCCTGGCGCACAACGAGGAGATCGGCAACCTCCTGGGCGGGCTCGGGGCCTGGTTCACCACGGAGTTCTCCCGCGGCACCTCCCTCCTGTCGCGGGTGTATACCGCCCACGTCACCATCCTGCCCGCCTTGCTGACCCTGGTAGTGGCGGCTCACCTGCTCCTCGTCCGTCACCACGGCATCGCGCCCAGGCCGGGAGAGAAGGAGGAGGAAGTCAAGGAGGAGGTGCGCGCTGCCGAGCTGGGACAGCCGGCGGTTGAGGTCTCTCACTTCGATGTGCACCTGCGTAAGATCGCCGGCTACGGGCTGTTGCTCACGGCCGTAGCCATCGTGCTGGCCCTCCTGCTTTCACCGCCGTTGGGCCCACCGCCGATTCCGGGTGAGGAGGTGACGAAGCCTCCCTGGGTCTTCATCTGGCTCTACCCCTTCGAGAACTGGTGGGGACTCACGGCCCTTCTCTGGATCCCCATCGGCCTGGTCCTGGCCCTGGCGGTGATCCCCTTCCTAGACCGGACACCTTTCAAGTCTCTGCGGAAGCGCTGGCTCCTGTTGTTCCTCGTAGCCGCCGTCTTCGCCGCCATCGTGGCCTTCGGGTTCTACGGCCGGGTCATCACTCCGGCTGCCCACCTTGTGGAGTGAAGCTATGACAATGAATAACAACCGTGTGAGCAGGGGCGAGATCGCCCTCCGCAGCGTCCTCCTAGCGGCCCTATGCGTGTTGGCCGTTAGTGCGGCCGTCGTGCTCGGAGTCCGGACAGCCGGAGCCCACGGCAATCCGGAAGTGCAGATTGAACCGAATCCGGTCGCCTTCGGAGGGGAGGTGACGATAGAAGGGGAGGACTTCGAGGAGGACACGGATGTCAGTCTAGTGTTGGAGGGCGTCCTGGGAGAGATTTCTTTGGATACCGTAACCACTGATTCGGAAGGCATGTTCAGCCTTACCGTCACCCTGCCCTCCACCGCCGCGCCCGGCAGCTACCGAATCCGCGCCGTGGGCCCCGAGGACGTGGCCGTCGCTGCCCTGCGCATTCAGGAGGGGGAGGCCGGCACCGCTCTGGCAGCCGAACATGAGACGGCGGTGGACTTCCATCGGATCGACTCGGGTGCGGAGGTAGCAGGCTTCGCGGGCCTCGGGGCCGCACTGATCCTGCTCGGAGGGGTCCTCCTCTGGCTCCCCAGAGGAGAGAGGCATGCGTAAGAGGATGACCAAGGCATGGCCCCTGCCCGGCGGCCCTGGCCTTAGCGGTGCGCGTCTGCCCTTCCCCTTTGAATTGACTTGACCGCCAACAGCCCATGTCGCTATCCTGAAGAAGCTGAACCTTGGTCACTACAAACGGGCTTCAGCCGTGGACTACCCCACCGGCCCCTAGCGGTTAGGGAAGGATGGACTAAATCTTCCGGGAGGTCGACAGCGGCCTCGGCGGGGTTATGGGAGATGGCCGAGCTGGTGTTCAATCCCTCAGCCACGGTGGAGTCGCTGTCGAAGTACCTGTGGGAGTTGGAGCAGCCGGCCCACGCGGTGGCCAACGGCTTTTGGATCGCCGCGATCGACTGGGTCGGCGTGGAGATACCGCTCAGTGACGCGAAGTTCTTCGGGTCCTCCTGCTTCTGTGAACCCCGAGGCCGACGGCGGGGCGACCGAGCTCCTGACCCGGCACCGGAAGGTCTTGCCCTCCTGGTTAGCGCTGTACTACAAGGAGCCCATCGAGCTGGTCCGGGGCGAAGGCACCCGGGTATGGGACGGAGCCGGGAACGAGTATCTGGACTTCTTCGGGGGTATCGTCACCACCATCTCCGGCCACATGGTCCAGAAGATGTTGGAGGCCCTCACCAAACAGGCGAACAAGATCATCCACACGTCGACGGGCTACCTGATACGGCCCATGGTGAATCTAGCCGAACGCCTTACGGCACTCGCCCCCATCGACGTGCCAACCAAAGCCTTCTTCGTGAACTCCGGCACCGAAGCCATCGAAGCGGCCCTCCTGTTCGCCACCTCCTGGCGGCGGTCCAATGAGATCATAGCCCTCCGCAATTCCTACCACGGCCGGTCCTTCGGGGCCGTCGCCATCACCGGGAACAAGGGGTGGTCGGCCACGTCCTTCGCCCCCCTCAACGTCTCCTACGCCCTGGCCCCTTACTGCTACCGCTGCCCCCTGGGCCTGACCTATCCTGAGTGGGGGCTGGCCTGCGCGCAGGATGTGCGGAATGTCATCGAGACCACCACCACTGGGGAACCTGCGGCGATGATCGCCGAGCCCATCCAGGGGGTGGGGGGCTTGATCACGCCCCCGCCGGAGTACTGGCAGATTGTCAAGGGGATCCTCGACGAGTTCGGCATCCCGTTAATCGCCGACGAGGTCCAGACCGGGTTCGGGCGCATCGGAGAGGCGTTCTGGGGGATCGACTCCTACGGGGTACGCCCGGACGCCATCATTTGTGCCAAAGGCCTCGGCAACGGCATCGCCATCGGCGCGGTGGTGGGCCGGGCCGACATGGTGGACTCACTGCGGGCCAACTCGATCTCCACCTTCGGAGGCAACCCGCTGACGACCACCTTCGCCCTGGCCAACCTGGAGTACATCCAGGAGCAGAACCTCCAGCCCAACGCCCAGAAGGTCGGCCATTTCCTCATGCGAAAGCTCAAGGACCGCCAGGAACGCTACGGACGTGTGGGCGACGTCCGGGGCAAGGGCCTGATGATCGGCGTTGAGATGGTGAAGGACAAAAAGACCAAGGAACCGGACCCGGACGGGGCCAACCAGATGATAGAAATCTGTAAGGAGCGGGGCCTGCTGGTGGGGCGGGGCGGGCTCTACGGCAACGTGCTCCGCCTGTCGCCGCCCCTCATTGTTACGGAGGAGGAGGCTGCCAGGGCCATCGAGGTCCTGGAGACCGCCTTCGGGTCGGTGAAGTGAGGACGAGTCGGACGAGGAGGTGAAGCAGGTGAGAACCCTCATCAAAAACGGAACGGTCGTCACCGCCGCAGAGACAGTGAAGGCGGACATCCTGGCTGGGGGACTTCTCAAAGATCCCCAATGGGGTCCCTGGGGTAGAGGACCGGTTCACCCTGATCTTCGACGGAGGCGTGAACGGTGGGCATATCAACCTCAACCGTTTCGTGGAGCTCGTGGCCACCGCTCCGGCGAAGATGTTCGGGCGTATCCGCGCAAAGGGACCATCGCCCCCAGAAGCGACGCCGACATCGTCGTGTTCATCCCGAAGGCGGAATGGGTCATCGGGGCAAAGGCCCATCATATGAACGTGGACTACTCGTGCTACAAGGGAATGAAGGTGTGCGGACAGGTGGAGGTGACCATGCAGCGGGGCAAGGTGCTGGTGGAGAACGGTACGTTCTACGGCAAGCCCAGAGACGGCAAGTTTCTCGCCAGGAGCCGGTTCGGGTTCTAGGAGGAGATGAGGCGAAATGGATCTTGAGGAGCGGACCAGGAGTGTAATGAAGGTGCCAGCGTTCATCGCTGGCCGGTTTGAGGAATCCCGGTCGGAGGAGGTGGAGGAGGTCCCCAACCCTGCCACCGGGGAGACCATTGCCGTGTTGCCGCACTCCACCCGGAAGGAGATCGACCGGGCAGTGGCCGCGGCCAGGGCGGCGTTCCCCGAGTGGGCCAACGCCCCGGTGCCGGACCGGGCGCAGGTGATGTTCCGGTTCAAGCAGCTCCTGGAGAAGCACTTCGAGGAGCTGGCCCTGCTGGTGACCCAGGAGAACGGCAAGACCCTCGCCGAGGCCCAAGGGGAAGTCCGCCGGGGGATCGAGGTGGTGGACTTCGCCTGCGGCGCCCCCACCTTGCTCATGGGTACCAACCTGGACCAGATCGCCCGAGGGATCGACGAGGAGCTGGTGCGGTTCCCGGTGGGAGTGGTGGTCGGGATCACCCCGTTCAACTTCCCGATGATGGTGCCCCTGTGGATGGTGCCAGTGGCGCTGGTCTGTGGAAACACCTTCGTGCTGAAGCCCTCCCAGCGGACCCCGCTTTCGGCCATCCGGAAGGCGGAACTGTGGGCGGAGGCCGGCCTGCCAGAGGGGGTGCTGAACGTGGTGCATGGGGCCAAGGATGCCGTTGATGCCCTCCTCGAGCACCCGGACGTCTCCGCGGTGTCCTTCGTAGGCTCGGCCGGGGTGGCGAAGTACGTCTACTCCAAGGTCGCGGCCAACGGCAAGCGGGTCCAGGCCCTGGGCGGAGCCAAGAACCACCTGCTGGTGATGGACGACGCCGACCTGGAGCACTCCGTCCCTGCCCTCATCTCGTCGGCCTTCGGCAACGCGGGGCAGCGCTGCCTGGCCGGGAGCGTGGCCCTGGGCGTGGGGTCCGTCGGCGACGTGCTGGTCAAGGAGCTGGTGGAGCAGGCCGGCCTGCTGAAGCTCGGTCCGGGGACCGAGCCGGACACCGACATGGGCCCAGTGATCCGGGAGGAGCGCAAGAAGGAGCTGACCCGCTACATCGAGGAGGCCCGGGAGGTGGGGGGAACCCTGGTAGCCGACGGTCGCGGGGTCGGTCCCTCCCAAGGGTTCTTCCTGGGCCCGACGATCTTCGATGGGGTGACCCCGGACATGAGGATCTGGCGGGAGGAGTTGTTCGGACCGGTACTGTCCGTGGCGCGGGCCGCCGACATCGACGAGGCTATCAAACTGGTCAACTCGAGCACCTACGGGAATATGGCCTCCATCTTCACTACCTCCGGCAAGAGCGCGAGGGAGTTCCGTCGGCGGGTGGAGGCGGGGATGCTGGGGGTAAATATCGGGGTGGCCGCCCCAATGGCGTTCTTCCCCTTCACCGGATGGAAGAACTCGTTCTTCGGCGACCTGCACGCCACCGGTGTCGACTCCGTGCGGTTCTACACCCGGCAGAAGGTGGTCACCTCCCGCTGGTTCTGAGGCGATCCGAGGCAAGCCCGCCACGGGGAAGTTCGTGCAACCGGCCATGGAGCGGCGTCGGTATCCTATAGCGTCGGCCCCGACCGGCCCTTGACCCCTCGGGGGTCCCCTCGCGAATCCCGAGCGCCAGGAACCCATCGACAACTTCGCCGAACTTCCCGATAATTCCTCTGGTTTGGAAAGAACCACTCTCGAGGTTTAAGTGGTGGTTGACGCAGCTTGACAAGGGCACTAGAATCGGAGCGAACAAGGAGTTGAGGATAGCTCGGTGTGCAGGGCGTCCTGCTCCCCAAAGGAAGTCTGTCGACCAGAGGTGTCCTTCGCTCCAATCGACAAATAGCGGTACGGCCGCTAGCAAAGGAGGGAAGACATGAACAGATGGCGTCTAGTGATGGGAGCCGTGTTCGTAGCCATCGGGCTGCTGGCGCTCATAGCCATTGCCTGCGGCGACGACGAAGAGGAGGCACTGCCAGCGACGCCGACCCCGGCGCCAGAGGCAACCCCGGCGCCAGAGGCAACCCCGGCGCCAGGGGTAGCGACGCCGACCCCGGCGCCACCCGTCGGTACCCATGAGCAGACCCTGGCCGACGTCCTGGCCCGAGGGGAGCTGATCTGCGGTGTGAACGGCGGGGTGCCGGGCTTCAGCTTCCTGGAGCCTGACGGCTCCATGTCCGGGCTTGACGCCGACTTCTGCCGGGCGGTAGCGGCGGCGGTCTTCGGTGACTCCGAGGCCGTTGAGTTTGTAGAGCTGACAGCGGCGGCGAGATTCGAGGCCTTGGCAGCAGGGGAGATCGACGTCCTGATCCGCAACACCACCTGGACGCAGAGCCGCGATGCCGACCTCAACGCCTCGTTCACGACTACGACGTTCTACGACGGCCAGGGCATGATGGTTCGAGTGGCGGACGGCTTCACCGATATCGACCAGATGGATGGCACCACGATCTGCGTTCTGGGGGGCACGACAACGGAGCTGAACCTGGCCGACCGCTTCGCAGCCGCTGGCTTGTCCTATACCCCGCTGACCTTCGACGACCTGGAGACGCTGGAGGCGGCGTTTATCGCGGAGCGCTGCGACGGCTGGACCT
>JBHIAD010000088.1:0-6864 GCA_046758405.1 Methylomirabilales bacterium (SeqCode) | reverse complement strand
CACTCCCGGTCTTAATCTCGTGGTTCTGGAGAAGGGGACGGAGTTCCCGGTAGTTATAGATTTCGCCGTTGTGAACGAGGGTCAGGCGGTTGTCGCAGCCGGTGAGAGGTTGAATACCCGCGGCACCCCCGACGATTTCCAGACGAGCATGCCCGAGGCAGATCCTTCCGTATTGCGGGAGCCCTTTTTTGCCGATGGCGGAAAAATTACGTCCCCTGTGAATCTGGCCGTCCACATAAATCCCGACTGAGTCGGGCCCCCGGTGTTTGGTACGGGCGAGCATCTCGAAGAGGTCATCGATCGGTCGTAATCCTGATCCATCCTCAACAGAGCCGCATATCGAGCACATGGAGTTTCTCCCCTTATTTTCGGAGCCGTCGGCAAATGGCGGGTACGAGCGGAAAAAAGCGATGCTGATCTCCGCCGCTTGTCGCTGATTGCCCGAAATCAACGCTTTTCAGGATAAAGGAATGCGCCGAGAAGATCAACGGGCATCAGCCCACCGAGCGTGGGCTGAAGGCTTTCCAGGCTGCCTCAGAGGGAAGAGACCCCGCTCTTCTGTGGAATTTCTAGTCGATCCGGGTGTATCTGGCGGAATCCTCGCAAAAGAGTGCGTATGGCAAGCGGGACGCGCCCGCAAGGTGGGTGGAGGACGACCGCCGGAGAGCGGGCGGATTGTCCCCCGGGCCAGTGAGGTCTCAGCATCCCTCGGGGTGAGATGTCTTCGAAGACGCTTTTCCACCCGAGGAGGGTTGAGGGGGAATGGGCTTGACAGTCGAAGGGCTCGACACTAAGCTCAAACAGCCACCATTGCTTGTCGGTTGCCGTTATACAACCAGGCAATCGGGCGAGATCTGGATCAGGAATCGAGGCGAGGTCATGACGGAACGAACTGTGTGAAACCAGGGAGCTAGCCTGTATGCCACCGCTGATGCCTCCCCGCCTTGCCCACCGCCCGATCGTTCTGGGACGAGGGGCGATGATCGCGGCCGGTCACCCGCAGGCGGCCTGGATCGGCGCGAAGGTCCTGTCTGACGGTGGAAACGCTGTCGACGCCATGGTCGCAGCTGGGGCTGCCCTCGCGGTCCTTCGGCCCCACATGAGTGGGCTTGGGGGGGATGCCCTCACCCTGATCTATCTCGCCCGCGAGCGGCGCCTGGTCGCCCTCCAGGGGATGGGATGGGCTCCAGCCGCTGCAACCACCGAGTGGTTCCGGGCTCAGGGGATGGACCAGGTTCCGCGACGGGGCCTCCTCTCCCCTACCATCCCCGGCTGCGTGGATGCATGGATCTCGGCGCTCGACCGGTACGGGACGAAGCCATTTGCCTCCCTCCTCCAGCCCGCAGTTGTCATTGCGGAAGAGGGCTTCCCCGTGAGCCCCTCCCTGGCCGAAGACCTGATGCAGGCTCTTCCCATCCTTGAGCCGCATGCGGGGAGCCGGGCCGTGTTTCTGCCCAACGGCCGTCCCCTCGCCTTCGGCGAGCTCCTCGTCCAGAAGGATCTCGCCGCATCGCTCCGGGGAATCGCTCAGGGCGGGCGTGGGGCCTTCTATCAGGGGCGACTGGCCGAGGCGATCGGGACCTACTGCGAGACGCATGGCGGTTTGATCCGGGCGGCGGACTTCAGCCAGGGGGGTTCTCAGTGGGTGGAGCCGATTGAGACGAGTTATCGGGGGCTTCAGGTCGTGAACGTCCCGCCGCCGAGCCAAGGGATCACCCTACTCGCTGGGCTGAATATCTTGGAAGGCTATACACCCAGCGGGGCCCATTGGGCGGATTGGATCCACCTGCAGGTGGAGATCAAGAAGCTCGCCTTCGCCGATCGTGACCGCTTTGTGGCCGATCCCGATCGGGTCACCGTCCCTGTCGCTGGCCTTCTCTCGAAACAGTTCGCCCGCGAGCGGTGCAAGGCGATCGACCGCCGACACGCTGCGGAGGCGCAGAGCCCGGGACATCCGTGGGAACGGGGTGGCGAGACGACCTACCTGGCCATCGTGGATCGGGAAGGAAATGCCGTCTCCCACATTCAGAGCATCTTCCGTAACTTCGGCTCGGGGGTGGTAGTTGAGGGGACCGGGATCCTCTTGAATAACCGGTTGAATTCTTTTCGGCTTGACGAGGGTGCGAACCAGCTCGGCCCCCACAAGCGTCCGTTGCATACCCTGAACGCCCCAATGCTCCTACGGGACGGCAGACCGTATCTCGTTATCGGGACCCCCGGGGCCCATGGTCAGGTGCAGATTCTGCTCCAGGTCCTCAGCTACTGCCTGGATTATGGCATGACGCTGCAGGAGGCGATCGAGTGCCCGCGCTGGCATCACGATGCCGACACCGGCACTCTCGAGGTAGAGGAGCGTTTCCCCCCTGTCCTTCGTCGCACCCTGGAACGCCGAGGCCACCGGCTGGATGTCAAGCCGGCTTGGAACCACCACATGGGAGGGGTACAGGCTATCCTGGTGGACCCGCAGACCCGCGTCCTGGCTGGTGCCGCGGACCCCCGTCGTGAGGGCTACGCAATCGGTTGGTGAGCCCCTCTCCCGCTGACCTCCGGATGGTTTCCGATCCTCTTTTTTCCTCTCGCTCACTCCTGCGGGTGCGGACTCGCCCGGTAGCTCCGCCAGACCGGGTAGAGGAGGGAGGTCGCGGCGAGGATGAGAAAGGTCAGGGAATACGGACGGGTGAAGAACAGGGAGGTATTGGGGTCCGTCATCAAGGCGCGGCGGAGAGTCGTCTCCAGGATCGGCCCGAGGATGACGCCGAGGATCAGGGGGGCGAGGGGGAAGCCGAACTTGGACATGCTATAGCCTAGGATTCCGAACCCAAACAGGACCCAAATATCGAAGATGCGGTTGTTCAGGGCAAAGGACCCCACGGCGCAGAGGATCAGGATCACGGGAACCAGGATGAATTTGGGGGTAAAGGTCAGGCGGAGGAAAAACCTGAGCCCCGCCGCCGACTGGATCAGGACCGCCATGAAGTGGGCGAAGAAGAAGGCCACAAACATCCCGTAGACCAAGTTGGGGTAGTTCGTGATCAGCAGGGGGCCGGGCTGGATCCCGTGGATGATGAGGGCCCCGAGCATCACGGCGGTGACCGCATCCCCCGGGATGCCCAGGGCAATCATCGGAATCAGCGCACCGCCGGCGGTGGAGCTGTTTCCCGCCTCGGAGGCGATCACGCCGTCGGGGATGCCGGTGCCGAACCGTTCCGGGTGCTTGGAGGCCTTCCGAGCCCGGTCGTAGCTCACGATATTGGAGATACTCGAGCCAGCCCCGGGCAGGGTGCCGACAAACAGGCCCAGGAGCGAGGAGCGGATCAGGTTCCACGGCTGCTTGAAAAGGATCTCCAGGTTGGCTGTGAGGTGAGGCACGCGGACCGCCTTGACATCGATCAGGGCCCCGGCCCCGGCCCGTTTCGCCTCCAGCTCGCCCATCAGGTTGGAGAAGGCGAAAAGCCCGATCAGGATGGGCAGGAAGTCAAGCCCCCCTTCCATCTCGTGCATGCCGAAGGTGAAGCGAAAGATGTTGCTGATGGGATCGCTCCCGACCGCCGCGGCCAGGAGGCCGAGGATGGCACTGATGAGACCCTTGAGCAGCGACTCGCCCGAGAGGCTGGCGATGATGGTCATGGCAAAGAGCACCAGTGAGAAATACTCCCACGGCCCAAAGGCCAGGGCGAGGTAGGAGAGCGGGGGGGCCACGGCCATTAAGACCAACCCGCTCAGCAGCCCGCCCCAGAAGGAGGCCCAGACCCCCAGGGCCAGGGCCCGGCCGGGTTCCCCATTCTTGGCCATGGGATAGCCGTCAAAGGTCGTGGCGATGGCCGACGGGGTCCCTGGGATCCCGATGAGGCAGGCAGTGATCAAGCCCCCGGACAGGCCGCCGACGAAGACCCCGATCATCGTGGCCAGGCCCTGGACGGGGGTCATGCCGAAGGTGAAGGGGAGAGTGAGGATGACGGCCATCACGATGGTGAAGCCGGGGATGCAGCCGGCCACGATGCCGGCCAGGCTACCCATGAAGAGGCCGAAGAGGACCTTGACCTTGAAGACCTCGCTGAGTCCCAGGGCGAAGAGCTCGAGGAGGGACATCTTAGAAAAGACTCCCTTCGGGGAGGAACACGAAGAGGAATTTCTGGAAGAAGAAGTAGAGCACGAGGGGGGACAGGATGCTGACCGTGATGATGCTCGGCAAGTTCCCCCACTGCCGGGGGCTCAACAGCCACTGACCTGCGATCAGAAACGCCGTCGCTGAGATCAGGAAGCCGAAGGGCTGAAGGAGCAGGGCAAACAGGAAAAAGAGGAGCAGACTCTTCACGATCAGGTGATGTTCGCGGATGCGAGCAAGGAGACCCTTCCGTTCCACCCCCTCCCGCCGCGCCCGGAGGATGCCCCGGACGGCCAGGGAGACCGCCATGATGGCCAGAATGATCGCCAGCACCTGGGGAAGGAAGGCCGCACCCAGCGTGTCCGGCAGCGTAGGAGGCGGCGGGGGCAGTTCCTGCGATTGCACGTAGAACAGGGCGGCCACCAGCACCAGGAATAAGGCGGCGATCAGGTCTCCCACCGAACCCTCTACCTCCTCCGGTACCTACAGGGACAAGGCGGAGGCCCAGATCACGCTCTGGGCCTCCGCTCGGCGCCCGCTCACTTCTTGGGGTTGTATACCCCCACCAGCTTCGCGACCTGCGTGATTTCGGCTGTGGTATTCCGAAGGTACTTCGTATACTCTCGCCGATTGAGGAACCGGACGTCGGTGCCGAAGGCCCGCATGGCCACCCGGAACTTTCGGTACTTCTTGAACTTTTTGGCCAGCTTGTCGGCCTTGGTCACCTGCTCGCACGCCTGCTCGAGCTTTCGAAGGATGGGCTCGGGTGTCCCTTTGGGGGCGAACCAGCCGCGGTTCACCGCATAGGTAATGTTGACCCCGAGCTCCTTGAGGGTGGGCACGTTCGGCAGCTCCTTACTCCGCTTCTTGGTGGCGATGGCCAGGAGCCGGAGCTTCTTGGCCTCCAAGTACTCCTTCCCCCCCGGGATGTTGGTCTCGGCGAGGTCGATGTGCCCACCGATCAGGGCCCGCATTCGGGGTGCAGTTCCCTCGTAGCTGACGAAGCGGAACTTGATCCCGGCTGCATGTTCCACCATGAGAGGGAAGAACTGGCTGGTGGAACCGATGGTGGCGCCGAACTTGATCGTGTTGGGCTCCTTCTTGGCCGTATTGAGTACATCCCGGAAGGTGCGGTACGGGGTTCCCGGATAGGCGGCAATGACCGAGGGGGTCGAGGTGACCAGACAAACCGGCTCGTACACATCCCAGTTGAAATCCGAGATCCCGGTCATGTAGGTGGTGATGACCGACTCGTGGCCGGAGAAGAGGGTGTAGCCGTCGGGCCTCGCGTTCTTGGCTTTCCGGGCCCCGACGGTCCCGGAGCCGCCTTTGACGTTGACCACTTGCACCCACTGCCCCAACGCATCGCTCATGTATCCAGAAAAGATCCGCATGACGGCGTCGGTGTCACCACCGGGCGCCCAGGGGACGATAAGCTTGATGGGCCGTTCCGGATAGCTGCCCGCGACCAAGCTCCGGACTGGGCCGAAGGCCAGCAACAGCACCAGAGCCAGGACGAGCCATATCCCTTTTGCTCTATACCTGAACACCATGGGGGCACCTCCGTATGGAATTGTGTTCTCCCGGAAGAATGGCAATACGCCTGGAAAGCACGGGGGTTATCCTAATGGACCTGGGCGGAGAAAATCAAGCGAAAACTTGTTCCTCCCCCTCTCCTTGACAAATTAAACAGACATCGATAGCATCCGCCTGTCTTTGCCGTGTCGACCGGTCCCCTCTGGCGTTGACGCGACTGTCGCCATCTCGTCGCATGGATTCCGGGTCTTTTTGCTCTTCTGTCGGCTTGGTCCCTCCCACACCCTCTCTCCGCCGCGTGGTAGGGGGGGTGTTTGTCTGGATGCCGATGGATGGCGGGCATGGGATGGAGGCATTTTGCATGACGAGAGAGCTTGCGGGGCGGGTGGCGGTTGTGACCGGTGGGGCGAGCGGGATTGGCCGGGCGGTGTGCCTGGCACTGGGCCGGGCTGGGGCAGCGGTCATGGTGAACTACCATCGCTCCCAGCAGGCGGCGGCCTCCCTCGTCGAGGAGCTCAACCGCTATACCAGGGCCAAGACCGTCCAGGCCGACGTCACGGACCCTTCCCGGGTCCGGGCGCTTTGCGAGGCGACCATTGCGGAGTTCGGGCGGGTCGATATCCTGGTCAACAACGCCTCCTACTCCTCCAGGTCCTCGTGGAAGGTTCCCCTGGAGGAGATCGATGTCGGGGAATGGGAGCGCACGATCCAGGTGGATGTCCGGGGGACCTTCCTCTGTTCGAAGGTCTTCGGTCCCGTGATGGTCAGGCAGGGAGACGGTCGGATCATCAACTTCTCGTCGGGTGCCGCCCTCGGAGGTGATCCGACCACGGCGCTCTACGGTGCGGCGAAGACGGCGATCGTCGGGCTCACCACGGCCCTGGCCCGGCTGCTTGCCCCAGCGGTCCGGGTCAACGCCGTCGCACCCGGGTCGGTCCGCACGGCCTGGATCGAGGACTGGGGCCTGAGTGGAGAGGATCAGGCGGCCCTCCTGGAGGAGATCCCGCTCCGGCGGGTTGCCGAGCCCGAGGAGATCGCGGAGGTGGTCCTCTTCCTGGCGTCCGACCGATCGCGTTTCGTGACAGGGCAGACCCTGATCGCCGATGGGGGAGTCTACACGCGATGAGTGCGGCGATCGTCCTGCTCTCGGGGGGGCTTGATTCGGCGGTGGCGCTCTGGTGGGCCCGGGGCCCCCGGGGGCCCCCGGTGGGCCGGACCGTCAA
>JBHIAD010000087.1:0-7022 GCA_046758405.1 Methylomirabilales bacterium (SeqCode) | reverse complement strand
CGCTGATTACGAATCAGCAGGTCAGGAGTTCAACCCTCCTCGCCAGCTCCAGCAATCTCCGCTAGTTCGACCACCGGTCGAGGTTCTTGTACTGGAGGGAAAGCACGTACGCACCCCAAAGAAACGACATGAGCATCAGGCCCACCCCGATGGCATTCACGATTCCGGCGATGGTGTGATCGTATTCCATCCATCCCAGATCCCTGAGGATGTTTTCCCAATCGTGGTAACCAGGTTGGTCACGGCCTGTCACTCCACCCAGTAAAATCAACCGACCGGCGCGGGCGTCATTGATGTAGGGTGCGACGTCCATGAAACTCTGACCCAACCACCAGAGGCCAATCGCGGCGCCGAAGGTATCGCGCGTCTTCAGCACAAACGCGCACACAACGATGAAAGGGATCAACCATTGACCCAGGGTACCGCCGAGGATGCTCATGAACCGTCCAAAGGGCATGAAGATGACGTGGCCAGCTTCGTGGAACACCAGGTTGACGCGATGCATGAAGGATCCGTTGATCGGCGGGAGGCCGCCAATGACTGCGTCATAGTCCATGAAAATGAACTGCCACCCCCAAAGGAAAAAGATGAGATATAAGGCCGCTCGACCACAGAATGCCATGGGATTGATCTGCGGCTCCACGTAGAGCAGCAGATCCTTGGCTATGGCCCATACTCTCCCCTCTCCCCATCCTGCCCTATCTGGCGATGCATGGGGGGGTCTTCCAGGGGGTGGCGACGAATCGGGAGAGGGGATCGTTTGCCATGGCGTTCCACAGCGTTTACAGTGGGGGCCCGGCATCTGAACCAACCCGCAGTGCTGACAGCGCACGGAATCACTCCTCGAAGCGCTACCTTCCTCTCCTGATCAAAGGAGCAACCTCCATGCCATTTGTCCGGGGGACGCCGACCGAGGTCATGCGGGCCGTCGGTTCAACCCTGACCGCCGGCTCCAACGCAGCTTTTTGTATGGCGGAAGGCAGGGATGCACTACCGGCGGGAGGTGATGCGAAGGTTCAGATTGCTTAGATCCCTTCGCCCGCGCAGGCGATCTGGCTCAGGTGGCGGCGATAGGGTGCGAAGGTGGCCTCTTCCCCGAAGCCCGCAAGCTCGACCCCGTGGGGAACCCTCCCTTGGCCACTTGGCCTAGGCCGCTGCCAGACCACGGTGCCCTCGAGCGACAGGGGTCCGTCAGGGAGGCCAAGCTCCAGGGATATGCCGGTCCCGGGCACGATCCCCTCGGGCAGGAAGAGGAGGAGCCCCCCGAGGCTCACGTTCAGGGTGTGGCCTGCCAGCTCGTGGCTCGACCGGGCATCGCCCCTGATCCGGCAGCGGACGGGCAGATCCGCGGGGAACCGGGGGTAAAGGCGCTGGGGGCCGGTAGCGGGGGAACTCGGAGCCGTGTGTATCGTGAGCGCGATGCTGTGCAAGAGAGTCGCGCGGGTGAAGGGCTTGGGCAGGAAGAGGTCGGTCCCGGCGCGAAAGGCCTGCTGGGCGTAGCGCAGGTCCGGGGAGGCAGTGATACCAACCACGGGAATACTCGCGACAATAGGATCCTGTTTCAGGCGCTGGCACGTGCTGAGGCCGTCGAGCCCGGGCATCATCATATCCAGGAGGATGATGGCGGGTCGGGCCGCTCGGGCCAGCTCGATCCCGGCCGGGCCGTCGGGGGCCAGCAAGACGGTGATGAGCCCCCCGCTGTTGAGCATGGCGGTGACCAGTTCGCGCGTCTGTGGATCGTCGTCGATGACCAGGATAGGCCGGCGTAATGACGGTTCCTGTGGTTCCTCCCAGGGCCGTGCTATCGATTTTCCGGTCATGCCGTGGATTTGTGCAAGACTGGTGCCGAGGTAGTGGCGCGGACGCTAGCCTGTGGCATCATCGTATCCACGTATCCACACGACCCTGCGTCACGTGCGGTCGCCTCAGGTTGCGCTTGAGGCCCTTCTCTGCCGCACGCAGGGCACTGAAGCAGGATCCAGAAGCCCCGCAGTCCTTTTAAGTCCGCCGGTAGGACTCATCGCAGGCCTGACGGGAGTTCAGGCTTCTGCATTGTGGTAACATGAGGCCCGGCCTCGGGACAGGGTTCCGCAACGGATGGGGAGGCTCGGGCTTATGCGGGAGGAGCAGATGAGCGCAAGCAACTTTTTCGAGGATCTCGAGAAGGGACGGGTCTACACACACTTCCCTGGCCGGACCATCACCGAGTTCGATGACATGTGGTTTTCGTGTCTCACCCTGACCACCAATCCGTTACACATCGATGCCCATTACGCCGCCCAGACCCAGCACGGCCGACGTCTGGTGAACGGCCTGCTGGTCTTTTCCATCGCGGTCGGGCTGAGCGTCCGGGACATCAGCCTCCGGGCTGTCGCCAACCTGGAATACGAAGCGATCAAGCATCTCGCACCGACCTTTCACGGCGACACGATCTACGCCGAAACTACCATCCTGGACAAATGGGCGTCGAAGAGCAAGCCGGACCGGGGGGTGGTCTATGTGGAGACCCGGGCGTTTAATCAGCGAAGGGAAACCGTCCTGACGTTCCGCCGGAAGGTGCTGCTCTACAAGCGGGGCGCGGGCCCCGCCCCGGCCTGAGGCTCTGCCAGACGCGCCACTGCGGCTTCCGTTCACCTGTCCGCCCGACCTCGCGAGAGTAGAGTGAGGAGCCCTGTTGGCATTAACGTTGCAATCGGTAACCTGACCATGTGGCGACGGTTCCCTCGACACCCTATTCGGGTCCCAGTGCTTTACAGCAGGCTGGACCAAGCAGACTCTGCCCAGACAGGCATCGGCCTCACAGAGAATCTGGGCGAGGGCGGAGCATGCTTGAAGCTTCAAGCCGAACTCCCGGTGGGATGCCGCCTACATCTCTTTCTGTTCACGCCCCCGAGCACAGTGGATGCCGAGGCGCGTGTGACTGCGATCCACGCGCGAGACCGCGACAGCTTCTACTACGGCGTGGAATTCGTCCAGCTCGCTCCGGCGTATTTAAGCGCACTCTTGCGGGCCTTGCCACAGGAGAAGTCTCTCCGCCCGCAGACAGCCCGACTCCGGGTCACGGTACCCGCCTCCTGTCAAGTCCTCGGGGCCACCAGCCCTCCCCTGGAAGGGCGGACTGCAAACATCAGCCGCACCGGCGTTATGCTCCTCTTACCCCAGGCGCTTCCCTGCAACACCGAGGTCGAGATTCGGCTCCAGCCCCTCCACACGGAACGGTTTCGCGGCCGCGTCCGTTGGGTGCGGAACGATGGCTCCGGTCAAATCCGGCATGGGGTCGAATTCCTCCACGGGCCACTCGGGCCCCATCGCTTCCTCAGCCTCTTCCTGGACAGCCTTCCGAAGGAGGGTGCGGACAATCTCCTTTCCGCGGCGCGGTGAGGAACCGCCTGCGATGCGATCCCCCTCACCCCGCCACCGGGCAGCCCGCACCCACGGCTCGCGACAGTTCGTCTATCCGGCCGCGTCAAGTCAGGGCACATCGCCTCGAGTGCCCGGGCCCGGCCCTCCCGCGGGGACCCGGGAAGCTGGCATGCAGATTGCTCCCCTCCCGGTGCGGAGGTGACACCGATGGTCCAGCAGGGGGCAGAGGGGACGATCACATGCCTGAGCGGCCCGGGGCTCCGCTTCGTGGGAGAGGTGGAGGGGACGGGCACGGTGGTATGTGCCGGCGCGATCGAAGCGAATCTCACCGTCGAGGGGCTCGTCCGGATTACGCCCGACGCGCTCGTCCGGGGGGACCTGCGGGTGCAGGCCGCGGAGATTGCGGGGACCGTGGAAGGCGCGGTGACCACCCGGGGGCGGCTCACCCTGAAGGCCACCGGCCGGGTGCACGGCGATGTGGTGACCCCGGAGCTGGTGGTCGAGGCCGGGGCCCTGCTGCAGGGGCAGGTCCGGATGGCGGTCGCACCCCCGGACCCGGCGATGCCTGCCGCCGCTCGGGCTGCCTGAGGCCCGCTACGATCCTGTGCGCCCGCCGGGCTCCCCCGCCCGTCCGCCACGAGCTTCAGGGCCGAGCGGCACTGAAAGCACAGCAGCCTCCCCAGCACGGAGTCGCACAAAAGGGGTGCGACGCTCACCTGGCCTTGAGGCGACGGGCCAGCGCTTCATGCTCCTCGCGGATGCCGGCAGGGAGCCGATCCTCGAATTTCTCAAAGAACTCGGCCTGGCTCCGGAGGTTCGCGCGCCACCCCTCACGGTCGACCCGGAGCAGTCCGTCCAGGGCAGCGTCAGAGAGGTCGAGCCCCTTCCGGTCGAGGGCGGAGCGCGGAGGCATATACCCGATGGGCGTTTCCTCCGCCTCGCCGCCGTCCCTACAGCGCTCGATCACCCATTTGAGAACTCGGAGGTTCTCGCCGAACCCGGGCCAGAGGAATCTGCCCTGCTCGTTCCGCCGGAACCAGTTGACCCGGAACACCTTGGGGAGATGCGAAGCCCACTTTTCTATCGACAGCCAATGGTCCCAGTAGTCGGCCATGTTGTAGCCGCAGAAGGGGAGCATGGCCATGGGATCCCGGCGCACGACGCCCACGGCACCGGTGGTCGCAGCCGTAGTCTCCGAGGCGAGAGTGGCGCCCAGGAAGGTGCCATGCTGCCAACTGTACGCCTGGAAGACGAGGGGCACGAGCTGCTGACGCCGCGCGCCGAAGAGGATGGCGCTGATCGGGACGCCCTTCGGGTTCTGCCACTCGGGCGAGATGGAGGGACACTCGCGTATGGGTGTGGTGAATCGGCTGTTCGGGTGCGCCGCCGGCTCTTCACTCGCCGGTGTCCACGGTCGCCCGCGCCAGTCGAGCGCGCTCTCGGGCGAGGGATCATCGTGGCCCTGCCACCACACCGTCCCGTCGGGCCGGAGTGCGACATTGGTGTAAATGGTGTTCTTCCGGAGGGCCGCCATGGCGTTGGGGTTGGTCTTCGTGCTCGTGCCAGGGGCCACCCCGAAGAAGCCGGCCTCGGGATTGACGGCCCAGAGCCGGCCATCGGGGCCGACCCGCAGCCAGGCGATGTCGTCCCCCACGGTGTAAACCCGCCAACCTTTCATCGAGGCCGGCGGAACCAGCATGGCGAGGTTGGTTTTGCCGCAGGCGCTTGGGAACGCGCCGCAGATGTACGTCACCTCGCCGTCAGGGCTCTCCACCCCGACGATCAGCATGTGCTCGGCGAGCCACCCCTCGCGCCGGCCCATGTGACTGGCCAGGCGCAGCGCCATGCACTTCTTGGACAGGAGGGCGTTGCCCCCATACCCGGACCCCACGCTCCAGATCGTGTTGTCCTCAGGGAAGTGACAGATGTAGCGCCGATCGACGTTCAGGTCAGCTCTGGCGTGCAGACCACGGGTGAAGTCATCCGAGCCATCGAGGTGCTCGAGGGCCACCTTGCCCGTGTGGGTCATCATCCCCATATTGAGGACGACGTACAGGCTGTCGGTCACCTGGATGCCGACCTTACTGAATGGGGAGCCGGGCGGTCCCAAGAGGAAGGGGATGACGTACATCGTCCGGCCCTCCATCGAGCCGGCGAAGAGCTTGGCAAGGCGGTCATAGGCCTCCGCGGGGGTCATCCAGTTGTTCGTGGGGCCGGCGTCGACCTTCTCCCGGGAGCAGATAAAGGTGAGATGCTCGGTGCGGGCCACGTCGTTCAGGGCGCTCCGGTGGAGGTAGCAGCCCGGCAGCTTTTGCTGGTTCAAGCGGATGAGCTCGTCCGCGCGGACGGCCGCTTCCAGGAGCCGCTCGCGCTCGGCCTCGGACCCGTCGCACCACACGATGTCCGCCGGGCGGCACATCGCAGCGACATTATTGATCCAGCGGCGGGCGGATTCATTCATCGCCATGGCTCACTCCGCAGAACGGGAAAACAGACGCCCTGACCGTCTTGATAGCGATGGATGCCGGGGGAAAGGTTTCAGACACGGCGCCCCAGGACGCCGGACACGGGATCGATTGGCGCCAGCCACCTGTGAGAGTCATGATAGCCCACCTGATCCCCTCGGTCAACCCTCCCGCCGCAGAAGGCAGCATTTCCAGGATCCCTGTGAGGCGCGGCGGGCGGTTGACGGTGCAGGCCAGGTGGACCCAGGTTGCGTTTTGGGCTAAACTATAGTATATGTTGCGGAGTCTTACATGCGCGCACGCTTGGACACGCAGGAGACTTCGATGAAGCGGGCCCTGTTATTGATTGACCATGGCAGCACCCGGCCCGAGGCGAACCAGGTCCTCGTCCGGGTGGCCGAGATGATCCGACACAGGTCAAGCTTCGACAGCATCCAGTATGCGCACATGGAAATCGCCGAGCCGACGATCGCCCAGGCCTTTGCCGCCTGTGTGGCCGACGGGGCCCACGAGGTGATCGTCCACCCGTACTTCCTCGCGCCAGGGGCCCACTACAACGAGGACATTCCCCGGCTGGTCCGCGAGGCTGCGACCCCCTACCCGGAGGTTCGCTGGGCCATCACCAATCCCCTCGGCATCCATCCCAAGATTTGTGAAGTGGTTCTGGAGCGAGTCGAGGAGGCAGCGAGGACTGCCATCACCTGAGGACTGTCCTGCGGAGGGTCAACGGAGGATGCAACGGGTTTGCAGTTGGTGCGGCAGCCACCTTGGGGAGAAGGAGCCCTTGTACGATCCCTCGGTTACGAACACCATCTGCGAGCCATGCCTGCAGATGAACCATGACACGCTGGCCATCCGGTACGTCATCGTCCTGCGTGAACGGGCGCACCTGCTCCAATACGTCGAGCGTGCCTTTGAGGAAATTCTGAACGTCCGCGTGATCGTGGACCGCCGCAGAGGAGAGCGCCGACAGGCGGCTGCCCCCGTAGCCTTTGATCGCCGCGTATCTACATCCGACCGTCGGCGGCGGGCGGCCTTCACCCTCTGAGTCGTACCCCGTGGCCCTTTCTGTCACCTTTCGCTGTCCAGACCCGACGTCCACCTGAGGCCGTTGCCTGTCCGATTCGAGGTGGAGAGAGAGGAGGTCCATGCGTCCGGTGACCGAGCGGCAGCGGGCCGTCCGGGATATGTTCG
>JBHIAD010000086.1:0-7022 GCA_046758405.1 Methylomirabilales bacterium (SeqCode) | reverse complement strand
CGGGCAACCTCGTAGCCGCAGAGCTTCGGCATCATCACATCGAGGAGTATGAGATCGGGGTGCTCCCGTTTGATCACCGCAAGGGCCTCTTCGCCGTCTGCCGCGGTGAGGACGGTGAACCCATGGACCGTGAGCAGGTCCGTCACCATCTCCAGGACCAGGTGGTCGTCATCGGCAACGAGGATCCGGGCTGCGCGTCTCGTTCTTGTCCGGTCGTTCTGCACCGACTCCCCCCTTCATACTTGGCCGCTGAGCTCGCCGACCCATGAGCGCTGCGCCCCGAGGTCCAAGCCATGGTCAAGATTGCGCTCAGATTCAAGGCAAAATACACCCCTCTCTCAGAGAGAAATTCGTCAGAGAGGGGGTGAGAATCGAGCTTCTTCTCAACATACGTGCACGGTCTATGCCAGTACCGGCAATGCCGCAGAATCAGAGAGTTATTCAAGATCACTACAGGTCTGGACTCCAGCCGCCCGAAAAGCGGCCAATGAAACAGACATCCTGCCTCTCCTTCCAACGTGCCATCTCGGCGATTCCACCAGGGAGCTCGAGCAATCGACATGGGCCGCACTACTATTTCATTGACATCAGAGGGGAGGTCGGTAGTGTATACCGTGAGGAGCGGCTCGGTGATAGAGAGAGAGATCCTCACCATCGTCTGGGTTCCTCCTGCCACTGTCCGCATCCTGGACCAGACGCGGCTCCCCCACCAGGAGGTCTACCGCAACTGCCAGGATGTGGAGTCGGTCGCGGAGGCGATCCGGAGCCTGCGGATCCGCGGCGCCCCGGCGATCGGGGTCGCGGGGGCCATGGGCTATGCCCTGGGGGCCCTTGCCGCCCCGACCACGGATCTCCGCGCCTTCTGCGACGCCTTGGACCAGACGGCAGCGGTACTGCGGGCGACACGACCGACGGCCCACAATCTGTTCTGGGGTCTGGACCGGATGTGCCGCGTGGCCGAGAAGCATCGGGACCTCGGTCCGGAGGGGATCCGGGAACAGTTGATCGAGGAAGCGTGCCGCATCCGGGAGGAGGACATCACGATCAACCGCGCCATCGGTCACCATGGACACCGGATCATCCGCGACAGAAATACGGTCTTGACTCATTGCAACACCGGTGCCCTGGCCACGGCCGGCTACGGGACGGCCCTGGGGGTGATCCGAGCGGCGTGGGAGGCAGGAACCACCTTGCACGTGCTGGTGGATGAGACACGACCTGTCCTGCAGGGGGCGAGGCTGACCACATGGGAACTGCAACGGCTCGGCATTCCGGCCACACTCATCACCGACTCGGCGGCCGGCCACTTCATCGGGCACGGGCAGGTCAGCGTGGTGATCGTCGGAGCCGACCGCATCGCCCGCAATGGGGACGTGGCCAATAAGATCGGCACGTACACCTTGGCGGTCCTCTGCCAGGTTCACCGAGTTCCCTTCTACGTGGCGGCCCCTCTCTCCACCGTGGACCCCGCCCTTTCCGCAGGGGAGGCAATCCCGATCGAGGAACGGCGGCCGGAAGAGATCACCCGGATTGGCTCCGTCGACATCGCCCCCCGCAACTTCGCCGCGGCCAACGTGGCCTTTGATGTTACTCCTGCCGCCCTGATCAGCGGGATCATCACGGAGAGAGGAATCGCCTTGCCACCGTTACACGATAGCCTTGCCGCCCTGATGACCGAGGAAGGGGAGAAGCAGTGATGCGGGCATGCCGGGCATGGCCGTGAGGCCTGGGCCGGTGCTCGCCAGGTGCCCGTGGCGCCTGTGGCTGCGCCGACTGCTCTGCTTTACCGCATGGGGTCTCCTGCTGCTCGGGCCGGCACCAGGATACTCAACGGAACCCAGTCCCCCTGCTTTCGGGGGAGCCCTCCAGGCCATCCGGGATCGGGATTTCTCCTCGGCGGCCGCGCTCCTGAGAGCGGAGCTCGCCAACCGCCCGGACGGGCCCGAGAGCGAACGGGCGCGGTTCCTCCTCGGCTATGCGCTCCTGCGAGACGGACGGCCTCTCCAAGCGCTGCCGTGCTTTACCCGGGCTGCCGATCACTACCCACTCCTCGGCGATTACGCCCTCGACTTCGCCGCCCAGGCCGCAGAGGCTGCCGGGCAGCCGGAAGAGGTCCTCCGCCTCCTCTCCCGTCTCCTCGCCCGCTACCCGAAGAGCCGCCTTGCTGAAGAGGCCCACTTCCGCCTCGCAATGGCCTACCTGGATAAGGGAGACACGGCGAAGGCCGAGCAGGCTCTCCTCGCCTTTGTGCACCAATACCCCGGCTCGATCCGGGCGGACGAAGCGAGGCTCAGACTGGCAGAGCTCCTGATGGAAGTCGGACGGTCCCAGGAGGCCGCCCCCCTCCTGCAGCGGTTGATGGTCCGTGCAGCCGGCCGCACCGAGGGAGACCAGGCCACGGAGCTCCTCGCGGACCTGCCAGGGGTCCCGCCCCTCACCCCCGCGGAGCGATTCGAGCGCGCCCAGGGCCTTGCCGAGGCCGGACGGCATGCAGAAGCCGGTGCCCTCTTCCTGGCGCTCGCCGATGTCTCCTTCGGCCGCGCAGGGGAAGCACGCTACTTCGCTGGCCGGAGCCTCTTTGCCCAGCGCGAGTACGCTCAAGCCGTGGCGACCTGGGATCCCCTCACCCGCAGCGGGAATCCCTACCGCAACACCAGCCTCTTCATGGTCGCCAGGGCGCTCACCCGGGCCGGAGACCAGGCGGGGGCGATTCAGACCGCAAAGCGGCTGGTCGCCATCGCGCCTGAGAGCCACCTGGCTGACGATGCGCTCTTCCTCGTCGGTCTGAACCAGGAAGGACAGCGGCGCCTGCCCGCCGCGATGAAGACCTACCTCCGCCTCGCCCGCCGGTTCCCCCAGGGGGACATGGCAGGTCAGGCACGGTGGCGCCGGGCGTGGCTCTTCTACCGGCAGCGGAAATGGAACCGGGCCCTTCACGAGCTCGAGCACGTCCTGCGGGATTTTCCCGCCACACCCCTCCGGCGTCAGGCCCTATACTGGCAGGGACGGATCTTCGAGCTCCAGGGCAAGCACCTCCGGGCGAAGCGGGTGTACCGTCGCCTCCTGGAGGAGCAGGCGTACGGATACTACGCTGAGCGCAGCCGTCATCGCCTCGGCGTCTCTCCGGAGCCACCCCGGCTCACCGAGCAGGTCCCGCGCGCGCGCGTCGCATCCTTTGACCTGATCCGGGCGCGAGAACTCCGCTCCATCGCCTTGCGCGAGCAGGCGGCCGAGGAGTACTGGGATCTGGCCCGCCGCTTTCCCCAAGACCTGGGCCTCCAGGTTGAAGCGACCGAGACCCTGCTCGACGCTGGCAGCTTCGACCGGGCCTTCTGGGTGGCGAAGGATGCGAGCCGAGGCACGCCCGCCGCCACCATTCCGGCCGCCCTCTGGAAGGCCCTCTTCCCCCTCGCCCACTGGGAGACTGTCAGGGCTGCGGGGCTGGACCCCTACCTGGTGCTCGCCCTGATCCGCGAAGAGAGCGCCTTTGACCCGGCCGCCCTCTCTCCCGCGGGCGCGATCGGTCTCATGCAGTTGATGCCCGCCACGGCCCGCCAAGTGACCGCCGGGAGGATCCCAGCCGGTGTGGATGGCCTGGCGGACCCGGGGCTCAACATCGCCATCGGAACACAATATTTGGCCGGGCTCCTCGCCAAATTCCAGGGCAACCGCGTCTACGCCCTCGCCTCGTACAATGCCGGTTCTCGGGTGGTGCGGCGATGGCTCGCCGAAAACCGTTTTACGGACGTGGACGAGTTCGTGGAAGAGATCCCCTATCCGGAGACCAACGGATACGTGAAGCGGGTCCTGGGCAGCTACGACCGGTATCGAACGCTCTATGTGGAGCGGGAGCAGTGAGAATCGCCGAGGGACAGGAGGGGGGCCTGGCGGCCCGTGGCTGCAAGGGCATTGCCAAAGGGAATCGGCCCGCATAAGATACTCTGGGGGCTGCAGTCTGCGCGGGGAGCGGGACTGGGTCTCGAGGGGGGGAGGACATGCGGCGCGCATTGACCATCGCCGGTTCTGACTCGGGCGGAGGAGCAGGCATCCAGGCCGACCTGAAGAGCTTCTCGGCCTTTCAGGTCTACGGGATGTCGGCCCTGACCGCCATCACCGCCCAGAACACCGTCGGGGTGCAGGCAGTCCACGTCCTGCCTCCGGATTTCGTCGCCGCCCAGATCCAGTCAGTCCTGTCGGACATCGGAGTGGACGCGGCCAAGACCGGCATGCTGGCAACGAAAGATACCGTGGTGGTGGTCGCCCAGATGGTGGAAGAATTTCAACTCCGCAAGCTCGTGGTGGATCCGGTCATGGTCTCCGCCACCGGCCATCCGCTCCTCGATGGGGACGCGGTGGCCGCGCTGAAGGAGATCCTCTTCCCCCTGGCCAAGGTGGTGACCCCCAATCTCGAGGAGGCTGGCATCCTGTGCGACGGGAAGGTGGAGGACCTCCCCGCCATGAAGGAGGCCGCGAAAGCAATTAAAGCTCTCGGACCTGAGTTCGTCCTGATCAAGGGAGGACACCTGGACGGCTCGCGGGTCTACGATGTCCTGTTCGACGGGTCACGGTTCCGGGTCCGGGATACCCCCCGGCTCCCGGCGGCCAACACCCATGGGAGCGGTTGCACCCTCTCCGCAGCGATCGCGGCTGGCCTGGCCAAGGGGCAGGATGTGCTCGAGGCGGTCGAAGTGGGGCAACGGTACGTCCATGAGGCGATTCGGTTTGCCTTCAAGATCGGCCAGGGGGAGGGCCCGCTGAATCACTTCGTGAAGCCGTAGGTAGCCAGTGGAGGGATTCGTGAAGGCGAGGGGAGAGATCGTACCCCGGTTTGAGGGAAGGGCAATCCTGCTCGGGGTCACCGGGAGCATCGCCGCGTACAAGGGTGTGGAACTCCTCCGGGAGCTCACGGGCCGCGGGGCCGAGGTCCGGGTGGTGATGACCGAGGCGGCCACGCGATTCGTCGCCCCCCTCACCTTCGCCACCCTCTCCCGCCACCCCGTGCTCCTCGATCCCTTCCGCCTGGACGACGACCAGACCATCGCCCACGTGAAGGCCGCCGAGCGTGCAGATCTGCTCCTGGTTGCCCCCGCCACGGCCCACACCATCGCCAAGTTCGCCCACGGGCTCGCCGACGACCTGCTGACCAACCTCTACCTGGCGGCGCGCTGCCCGGTCCTCCTCGCCCCGGCCATGGACTATGCGATGTACGGGCACCCCAGTGTGCGGGAGAACCTGGACCAACTGCGCCGCCGCGGGGTCTGGGTGGTCGACCCGGGCGTGGGTCCGCTCGCATCCGGGCTCCAGGGGGAGGGACGTCTCGCCGACCTGCCGGTGATCCTGGCGGCGGTCGAAGCCCTCCTCGGGCGCCCCGGCGGGGACCTCGCGGGCGAACGGATCCTGGTCAGCGCCGGACCGACCCAGGAGGCCATGGACCCGGTGCGGATGGTGACGAACCGGTCCTCGGGGAAGATGGGCTTCGCCCTGGCCGAGGCGGCGGCCCGGCGAGGCGCTCAGGTTACCCTGGTGACAGGCCCCGTAGGACTGCCCACCCCGGCCGGTGTCACCCGCATCGAGGTGCGGACCGCCCTGGAGATGCGGGAGGCGCTTCTGGCCCACTTTGGCGACAGCACCTGCGTCCTGATGGCAGCGGCCATCGCCGACTATCGCCCGGCGGACCCATCACCCCAGAAGCTCAAAAAGCGGTCAGAGGTCCTCGCGGTCGAGCTGGTCCGGAATCCTGACATCTTGGAGGAACTCGGGCGGCAGAAGGGATCCCGCATCCTGGTAGGGTTCGCGGCGGAGAGCGAGAACCTCCTGGGACACGCCCGGGAGAAGCTCCGGAAGAAGAACCTCGATCTGATTGTCGCCAACGACATCACCGAGGGGCAGGCCGGGTTCGCGGTCGACACCAATCAGGTCACCCTGCTCCTGCGGGACGGGACCACCGACAAGCTTCCCCTGCTCTCCAAGGGGGTGGTCGCCGATCTGATCCTGGATCGGCTCCAGACCCTCCGGTCCCGAGCGAGACCGGCTGATGCCTGACGATCTCCGTTCTGAGGCGGCTGCCCTCGTCCGGCAGGCCCGCCGTCTCCTCGAGGCCCAGGCCCAACTCGGCTTGGACTTCGTCCCCAAAGGCGCCCCACCCCAGGTGTCCTCACCCCCATCCGAACGCGAGCTGCTCTTGAGCGGCAAGCTCCCGCTGCCAGAGATCCGCGAAGTCCTCGGAGAGTGCACCCGGTGCAAGCTCCACACCGGCCGCACCAAGATCGTCTTCGGCACGGGGAGCCCCCAGGCAGCTTTGGTCTTCGTGGGCGAGGGTCCCGGGGCCGAAGAGGATGCGCAGGGGATCCCCTTCGTGGGGCGGGCCGGACAACTCCTCACCCGGATGATCGAGGCGATCGGTCTCACGCGGCAGGAGGTCTACATCTGCAACATCATCAAATGCCGCCCACCCCAGAACCGGACCCCGGAGCCCGAGGAGGTGGCCGCCTGCGAGCCCTTCCTCATCGCCCAGCTCCTGGCCATCCGCCCCAAGCTCATCTGCGCGCTCGGTGGACCCGCCGCCCAGACACTGCTACGCACCAAGGAGGCGATCTCGAAGCTCCGGGGGCGCTTTCACAGTTACCACGGCATCCCCCTCCTGCCGACCTTCCACCCCGCGTACCTTCTTAGGAATCAGCGGGAGAAGAAAACTGCGTGGCAGGACCTACAACTCCTCCAGAAAGAGTACCGCCGCCTCACCGGCGGGAGGTGATTAGCCGCCGGGATATACCGCGGGATTCGCAGTCTGTCTCTGTGCCGATGGATATTGCAGATGATTGTGGTGTGAAGGTTTTGCGCACTTTGGCCGGATATGTTGCACTAATTAATCGGAAGATACTTTAATATAGGTCGCTACATTGATGACACTTGTCGTCACAGCTGCTATGGTTGCGTTGGGTGTTTGGCTTGCATTCTCGTTCAGGCGAAGTGAGGCCAAAAGGGGCAAACTGGTCTTCAACCTCGCGGCCTCACTGGCAGAG
>JBHIAD010000085.1:0-7182 GCA_046758405.1 Methylomirabilales bacterium (SeqCode) | reverse complement strand
AACCCGCGTTTCCGCCTTGAGAGGGCGGCGTCCTAGGCCGGGCTAGACGATGGGGACCAGCGAAGTTCAAGCGGCGCGGGATGTCTCCTCCTGATAACACACCCCCTGAAGAAGCGCAAGGGTCGCCCCCTCGAGGTCCCCGACTTGACACCGTGCCAGGAGAGGGGGGAAGATGCCACCGGCGGGGCAGTGGCGCGGAGGAGGGCGAGCGATGCGAGGGGCGAAGGTCCTTTTGATAGCGGGGTTGACCGTGGCGCTTGTCACGGGACCCCTGGAGGCGGTCGAGCGTCCGCACGGAGGCACGGGTACCTCTGCAAGAGCGAAGGGCAAGCAGTCGGAAGAGATCAAGGCCCTCGCGATCCCCGCCTACGCACTGGCGAGTGTGGCCGTTAGCAGCGTCCAGGCCCCCCTCCGCGGGGTCGCCTGTGTCGGGACCGCGATCGTCGGCGGATTCGCCTGGCTCCTGGTGAACGGCGACGCAGAGGCCCGCAAGGGTCCGCGGGATGCCATTCGGAAGGTGTGCGCCGGGCCTTACATCACGACCCCTGGCGACCTCCGGGGAAAACGGAAGTAGTCTTTCCCCTCTTCACCGTGGCCGCGATGGATTTTCCCGTCAAATGTCCCACCTGCGGTTGGACCGGCCAGATCGACGAGGCCAAGCCGGGTCCCCAAGTTGCCCTCTGTCCTGTCTGCGAGCAGCCCCTCTTTCCCGAAGACGAGTAGGTCCACGGGTCCCCTCTCCCCGGTCTACCCCCTGATGCCGGGGCCGGCACGGGGCAGTCAGAGTGCGTCGATCGGAGCGGCAGAACTTCGAGACGGGTGGGATAGTGGGATAGAGAAGGAAGAAGAGATTGAGCGGAAGGCCCGCGACCTACTCGGAGAGCTCGCGGTCAGCTCGGCGCTTCGCCAACCACACCACGAGCACGATGAGTGCGAGCCACATGACTTCAAAGGCCACAAGCTGCATTAATTGACCCCCTCATGAACCGGCGAAGATGGGATTACCTTACGGGTGCGGGATTATTCTAGCTGAGGACTGGGCCTTGTCAAGGGGCCACTGGTGTCGACGCAGCGGGACGGATGTCGGTGGAGCCGGCTGGCTTGAGGCGCTTGGTGATCCGCTCCAGGACCTCCACGGCGAGGGCCCGCTCGCGGAGCAGGCTCGGCCGTGCGGCGTCCACCGTGACGCGGGTCACCCCAGCCGTCATCAGACCGATCTTGATCGATACGCGGATATTCCCCGCATAGGCCACGATCAGTGCCTCCTTCTCCCCCACTTTCTTGTTGGAGATGAAGAGGTTGACCTCGCGAGCCGCTTGGAGGCTTGCCTGGTACACAGGCTCGAGGTCCAGGGCGAAGACCTTCTCGGCGATGTTCGTAGAGTAGTACGTGTGCCCGGCGTATGCGGCGCCGCCCGCCAGGCCGACTGCGGTCACCGCCGCGCAGCCGGGCAGCCCAGTGATTACCACACCCAGCCAGACGAAGAGTGCCGCAGAGGCACGCGGCCGGTCTTTCAAGGGATTCCTCCAGCGCTTCCCAGCAGTCTACAGCCCGCCATTGGATCACCTCGAAGACCCTGATGGTGTCCCCACCCCCTGCCATCGCCTTGGAGATCGGTAGAGTCCGTCCTTCCGGGCACTCCCTCATATATCACAAAGCCCGGCTGGGGCAAGCCCTTCAGTGGGTTTTTCTCCTGGGGTCCTGATCGGGGCGCCCGGGCAGAACCCCTGCTGACCTCCTCCCGAGGGAGGAGACCCCCGCGCAATCGACATCGTTCCTCGGAGCTTGACAAGGAAGATTGGGGGCACAAAAAGTGATGGACGCAATGCGCTACAACAGAGTACGCTCGGAAAACAGTCGCTCAAGGAGACCTCGCGGGAGGAGGTTGCGTGGAGATACCGCCGGTTGGCACCGACGGGGTGCGGGTGGGTGATGGAGCGGAGGTTGTCCGGACGATCACCGAAGAGGACCTGGTCAGCTTCGCCACGGCGACAGGGGATGTCAACCCCCTCCATTTTGACGAAGAGTTTGCCCAGCGGAGCGTCCTGAAGGGGCGGGTGGTACACGGGATGCTGACGGCCAGCCTGATCGCGACGGTCCTGGGGACCAAGTTCCCCGGCCCCGGGACGGTCTACCTGCACCAGGAGATGCGGTTCCTGCGACCGGTGCGGGTCGGCGATACGGTCACTGCGCGGGTTGAGGTGACCGAGGTCTTTCCGGAAAAGGGTCGGGCCCGACTCGCCACTCTGTGTCAAAACCAGCGGGGCGAGGCGGTCCTGGAGGGGACGGCGACCGTGTTACTGCCGAACCGCATGGTCCGAAAGGGAAGAGTCACGTGAGATTTGATCCGAAGACCCCGAATGCCTGGGTGGCCGGGCTCCAGGCCGAGATCCTCAAACACCTGCAACGGGCAGTCAACGGGATGCACCTCACCGTCCTGGAGATGGCCGTTGCCAAGCGGGGGGAGGGTGGCCCCTGAAGTTCGCCCACGGCATAGGCCGGCTCGGGACCGAGTCAGCCTTTGAGGTGCTGGAGCGGGCGCGGGGCCTCGAGGCGCGCGGTCGCGAGATCATCCACCTGGAGATCGGCGAGCCCGACTTCGAGACGGCACCGCACATCCGGGAGGCGGCCAAGGGGGCCCTCGACGCGGGGGAGACGCACTACGGTCCGGCGGCGGGACTCCCAGAGCTCCGGGCGGCCATTGCGGCTGACGTGGGAGCGCGCCGGGGGATCCAGGTGGATCCGGCCGAAGTGGTGGTGACTCCCGGCGGGAAACCGATCCTCTTCTTCACCATCCTGGCCCTGGTGGAGCCCGGGACCGAGGTCTTGCTCCCCGACCCCGGATTCCCGATTTACGCCTCTGCGGTCGCCTTCGCCGGGGGCACCCCGGTCTCCATCCCCCTTCGCGAGGAGCGGGGCTTCGCCTTCGACCTCGACCGGTTCGCGAACGCCCTCTCGGATCGCACCCGACTCGTCATCCTGAACTCCCCGCACAACCCAACGGGCGGGGTCCTCACGGCTGAGGACCTGCAGGTGATCGCCGATCACGCCCGGACCCGAGGCATTCCGGTCCTGGCCGACGAGATTTACTCGCGGATCCTGTACGAGGGAGTCCACCAGAGCATCATCGCCCTTCCAGGGATGCAGGCCCAGACCATTCTCTTGGACGGCTTCTCCAAGACCTACGCCATGACCGGGTGGCGGCTCGGCTACGGGGTCATGCCCCGGCCCCTGGCCGAGCGGGTGACCCGTCTCATCATCAATTCCACCTCGTGCACCCCAGCCTTTGTCCAGCGGGGGGGGATCGCCGCCCTGACGGGAGACCAGTCGCCGGTCGAACGCATGGTCGCCGCCTTTCGCCGGCGACGCGACCTCATCGTGGCAGGATTGAACGCGATCCCGGGCCTCAGCTGCACGAGGCCCCGCGGGGCCTTCTATGCCTTTCCGAACGTCTCCGCCCTCGGGCGGCCCAGTGACGCCCTGGCGGACTTCCTGCTGGAGGAGGCCGGCGTGGCGGTCCTGTCGGGACCAGGATTCGGACAGCACGGCGAGGGGTACCTGCGCATCTCCTACGCAACTGACGAGGCCGACCTCCGGAAGGCCCTGGATCGGATGGGCGCGGCCCTCAGGCGGCTCGCCTGATTCGGCGGGCTGGATCAGAGGGTGCGGGGGCGGCGTCGCTCTTCGGAAGTGTCGGGCTCGACGTGCACGACGAGATCGGTGACCTCGGGGAACTGGTGCTTGAGGCGGGCTTCGACCCCATGGGCGATCTCGTGGGCGGCTGCCACGGAGAGCGTCGGGTCTACGAGGATGTGCAGGTCCATGTAGACGGCATCCCGGGGCCCGCGGGAGCGGACGGCGTGGCACTCGCGGACCCCTTCGACCTCGAGGGCTGCCCCCTCCACCTGAGGTGATGGAAGGCGTGAGGCGTCCGCCAGGACCTGCAGGCTCTCGCTGATGATTGTGAATCCTGCGTACAGGATCAAGAGGATGATGAAGAGGGAAACGAAGAGATCGAGCTCCGGGAAACCCAGGCGGGCTGCGGCGAGGGAGAGGACAACCGACACCGAGGCGAACAGATCGCTCCGGGTGTGGAGGGCATCGGCCTGTAGGATCTCGCTCTGGAGCTGTCGGCCCTGGTAGAGTTCGTACTGGCTGACGGCAAGGTTCGTGATGATGGTCATGGTCATGACCAGGAAGCTCCATGCAGTCACATGCGGAACGCCTCCGGTGTGCCACCGGGTGAGGGCCCCGGCCCCGATGTGGTAAGCGGCGATGAAGAGCAACAGCGAGATGCCGAGGGCGGCGAAGCTCTCGAACTTCCGGTGGCCGTACGGGTGGCTGTGGTCGGCGGGCAGTATGGCGATCGTCGTGGCAACCAGGCCGATCACGTTCGCCGACCCGTCCACGACCGAGTGAAACCCATCGGCGACCATGCTGAGGGTGTCGGTCAGCGATCCGTAGGTGAGCTTCGCCGCGGCCACGGCCCAATTCAGGCCGAGGATCACGGCGAGGATGCGGCGGACCTGGCGGTTCCGCCCGAGGTCCATCGGAGATGCCGTCGATCCGCCACGCACCTCACCCCTCCGGAATCGTCGCCAGGAGCCCGTAGGCCACGGCGTAGATGGCGGGGAGGGTCTTCGCCTTTGCGCGGAGGGTAGCGGCGTCACCTTCACCGAGCCAGGTGACCTCGAGACCCAGAGTCTGCTGGCGCTTCGAACGCGACTGCTGTAGGACGAGCGCCTGGACCGCCGTCGGGTCCATCTCCTCGTCGGTCTCGTAGGTGAATTCGTTGATGGTCAGCTCTGGCCCGTCCGGCCCAAAGGCGCTCACAACGCGATACACGATGAGATATTCCACCGCTCCTCTCCCCAGTGCACCGGATGGTCTCGCCGGCGGCAGAGTGGGTGCTCATCATAGCGTCCTTCGGCTCACCAGGCCACGATTTTGTCATGGTAGGCCGTGGCCACCGGCGGTCGGGGCTTGCCGTGCGCTTTCCCTTTCCCCTCGTCGCGTACTGGGGTAAGCTCTCGCCTCGCGGCCGCCAGGGATAGTGGCGGTGGTCGTGACCTTTATGGAGGAGTCCCTGAAGCAGATTGACCTTCGTGGCTCCACGGCGAAGGGCCGCTAATCCGGCCTTCTCTCCTTCACGCGGTCCCCTGTGAAGAGCACGGGGTCGAGGTATGCGAAGCCTGTGGTGGGCATTGCGGGCAGGGATGCACGGGACATCAGATGATGCGGGAGGACCGGGTCTTTGTCAGCCGATGAAGGGTGTGGGCGGGCCTGGGGTGGGCACTAGGCAGCGACAAGCCCGATCACGAAAATCAGGCTGAGAACTCCGGCCATCACGGCAATCCAGATCAGGAACTGCTTCATGCTCATCCTCCAGGTTGTTCCTCGGCCTCTGCCGGTAGGCAAGCAAGCGTCGTGCCAGTTCCTGGCCCTTTCAGGTTGGACGCAGGATTGCTGGCTTTTGCGAGACAATACGCAAAGATGTTGCTGGCCCCACTGCTCGGAGCGGCCGCGAAACGCTTGACACCCTGCCTGGAATTGCTACGATCCCCGGAGACAAGGGAGAGACAGATGTCTGGGGTGTGGATGAGCAGCGGTCACGCTGTCTCCCTACCGAGTCACCCGGCGGGCTCTGGCCGCCGGGCGTTTGTATTTTGCCTGTCGGGCGATCCCGTCTCGCTTTCGCGCTCATCGTCGTCTTCCTCCACCGGGCGCTAGTCTCGGGGGCGATCCCGGGCCGGGGCTGGCGGTAGCGTCGGCGGGCGCCGTGCGGCCGGTGGCGAACAATCAATGCGGGGAAACGCGTCAACAGAGGGGGCGACATCATGATGGAAAGCCTGTGGAATCAGTTTACTCAGGTAATGGGAGGGCGCTTACCCGACCTCCTGAGCGCCCTGGCCATCCTGATCATTGGGTGGTTGATTGCCTTGGTCCTCGCCGCTGTCATCCGGACCGCCCTCAAGCGGACCGGTGTGGCCCGCAAGTTGGCCGGCTGGGTTGCCGATGAGCGGGCGGTGACACAGGCTGAGCCGGAACGGTGGATCGCGAAGGGCGTGTACTACTTGGTGATGCTCTTTGTCCTGGTAGCCTTCTTCCAGGTCCTGGGCCTCACCCTCATTACCGAACCTCTCAACCGGATCCTGGTCCGCGTCTTCGAGTTTGCCCCGCGGATCTTGAGTGCCAGCTTGCTCCTGCTCTTGGCATGGATCCTGGCCAGTGTGCTCAAGTTCATCGTGGGCCGCCTCCTGACCATGACCAAGGTCGATGAGCGACTGGGTGAGCCAAGCGGTCTGAAGGCGCCTGAGCGGCCGCTGATCTCCAAGACGATCGCGGATGCGGTGTACTGGCTGGTCTTTTTGGTCTTCCTCCCTGCTGTCCTCGATGCCCTGGCAGTGGAGAGTCTCCTGCTGCCGATGCAGGCCATGTTGACCAAGGTGCTGAGTTTTCTCCCCAACCTGTTTGCCGGGAGCCTGATCTTGCTGGTGGGCTGGTTTGCCGCGCGGATCGTGCAGGGCATCCTGACCAATCTGCTCGCGGCGACGGGGATTGACCGGATCGGCGAGCGGGCTGGCCTCGGGTCAGTCCTGGGCGATCAACGGCTGTCAGGGCTCATCGGGCTGGTGGCGTACATCCTCATTTTGATCCCGACGGCCATCGCCGCACTGGATGCCTTGCAGTTCGCTGCCATCTCTGGACCGGCCAGCCAGATGTTGACCGCATTCCTGAATGCTATTCCGGGCATCTTCGCGGCCGCCCTGGTCCTCCTGGTGGCGTACCTAGTCGGGCGGGTTGTTGCCGGACTGGCATCGGAGCTCTTGAGCCGAGTGGGGTTTAACACGATTCTGTCCCGGTTGGGGATTGGCGGTGCGCCGGCCCAGGGCCAGCGGACCCCATCAGAGGTCGCAGGGTTTCTGGTGCTGGTTGCCATTCTGCTCTTTGCCGTGATCGAGGCGGCACAAGTGATGGGCTTTGCCCTTCTGGCTCAACTGCTGGCCGAGTTCATTACCTTTGCGGGGCGTGTGATTCTGGGACTGGTGGTCTTCGGCGTCGGCCTGTATCTGGCCAATCTGGCGGCCAGCGTGATCCAGGAGCGGAGCCCTGAGCATGGCTGGTTGTTGGCCGTCGCCGCCCGGGGCGCCCTGCTGGTTCTGGCGGGGGCAATGGCCTTGC
>JBHIAD010000084.1:0-7214 GCA_046758405.1 Methylomirabilales bacterium (SeqCode) | reverse complement strand
GGACCTCCCCCCCGAGTCGGCGTACACCCCCCAGGAGCAGAAGGACTTCGAGAATGCAAAGGACAAGGTGCTGATGGGGGCGGAGCGGCGCAGTCTCATCCTTTCCGAGGAAGAGAAGCGGGCCACCGCCTACCACGAAGCCGGTCACGCTCTGGTGGCGAAGCTGATTCCGGGGACCGACCCGATCCACAAGGTCACCATCATCCCACGGGGACGGGCCCTTGGCGTGACCCAGCAGCTCCCCATCGATGAGAAGCACAACTACCCGCGCGAGTACCTCGAGAACAATATCGCCATCCTCATGGGGGGGCGGGTGGCGGAAGAGCTGGTGCTCGGGTCGATCACGACGGGGGCAGGCAATGACATCGAGCGGGCAACCGACATTGCGCGCCGCATGGTCTGCGAGTGGGGGATGAGTGAGAAGATGGGCCCCCTGACCTTTGGCAAGAAGGAGGAGATGATCTTCCTGGGTCGCGAGATCGCCCAACACCAGGACTACAGTGAGCAGACGGCCCGGGAGATCGACCGCGAGGTTCGCCGGCTCGTGACGGAGGCGTACGAGCGAGCGAAGGCGCTGATCAAATCCCGCATCGAGATTCTCCATTCCCTCGCGTCTGCGTTACTCGAACGGGAGGTTCTCGGAGGATCTGAAATCGATGCGATCGTCAACGGCGCCCCGGCCTGAGGGACTGCAGGGGCCGGCAGGGGGAGGTATGCGAGACACCTCGGCCCTCGCGGAGGCACCACCGGCAGGGCCGGGTCGGTTCCTTCGCTGTCGGCGTCTTTCCCTCGAACTCGGCCGCCGCACCTATGTGATGGGGGTTCTCAACGTAACCCCCGATTCTTTTTCTGATGGGGGTCGCTTCCTCGATCCGGGGCAAGCGATCGAACACGCCCATCGGATGGTGGAGGCAGGGGCCGACGTCATTGATATCGGCGCGGAGTCGACACGTCCCGGGAGCGACCCGGTCCCGGCCAGCGTCGAGCTCGAGCGGCTGCTCCCGGTCCTTCGGCCCCTCGTGCGAGCGATCCGGATTCCCATCTCGGTGGACACGGTGAAGGCGTCGGTGGCCGCGCAGGCCCTGGGAGAGGGGGTGGACCTGATCAATGACGTGAGTGGCCTCAGGTGCGATCCCCAGGTCGCAGTTGAGGTCGCTCGGGCGAACGCCGGTCTGGTGGTCATGCACATGCGTGGCTCACCCCGGACGATGCAGGACAACCCCGTCTACCAAGATGTGGTGCGTGAGGTGACAGAAGCACTCACGACCGCGACGCGACAGGCCGAGAGGGCTGGGGTGGGGCCCGAGGCGATCCTGGTGGATCCGGGGATCGGTTTCGGCAAGACGGTGTGGCACAACCTCGCCCTCCTCCGCCGCCTGCGTGAGCTGACGATCCTGGGGAAGCCGATCCTCGTCGGACCCTCGCGCAAGTCCTTCATCGGTCACGTCCTGGGGACGCCGGTGGACGATCGGCTCGAGGGGACCGCGGCGGCTGTGGCGGCGGCGATCTTCGGGGGAGCGGCGATGGTCCGGGTCCATGACGTGGGCCCAATGGTCCGGGTGGTCCGGATGACCGATGCGATCCTCGGGGGTGGTACAGGGTGTTAGACATCTGGACCCAATTTCGCCTCATCGACTTCGTTGACATCCTGATCGTCGCCTTTGCCATCTATCAGATCCTCCTCCTCCTGCGGGGAACGCGGGCGCTGGAGATGCTGCTCGGCCTGGCCGTCCTGTACCTCACCTCGCGCGTTGCCTTCAAGATGGGACTGCTCACCGTAAACTGGATTCTCCAGAACCTGCTGGGGATTTCTGTCCTGTTACTGATCGTGGTCTTCCAGCCAGAGATCCGGCGGACGCTCGCGACGGTGGGGCGCCGGTCAGCGATCCTCCGGGCCTTCTCCAGCAGCCAAGAGGCCCATATGATCGACGAGCTGGTCCGTGCCTCCTCGGAACTGAGCGCGAAACGGATCGGCTCGCTGATGGTGATCGAGCGAGACACTCCGCTCACCGATTATGTCGTGATGGGTGCCAGAGTGGATGCTGCCCTCTCCTGGCGCTTGCTCGAGGCGATCTTCACCCCTCCTGGGCCGCTCCACGATGGGGCCGTTATCCTGCAGGGGGGCCGGATTACCTTCGCGGGGTGTTTTCTCCCGCTGACCTTGAGCCTGCGCGTCAGCAAGGAGCTGGGAACGCGACACCGGGCGGCGATCGGGATTACGGAGGAGACCGATGCCGTGGCGGTTGTGGTCTCGGAAGAAACCGGGACCATTTCGCTGGTCGCCCGGGGTGAGATGGTGCGCGGGCTGGAGGCGGCCGCGCTCCGTGAACAGCTCGAGGCGGTCCTGGCGCCTGGAAGGTCTCAAAGGTCTCAGAAGGCCGAGGTCGTTGGGAAGGAGGCGGTCCCGCGGGAGTTGTGATGGGGGATACTCAACGATGGGTCTCGGCGGCGCGCGACTGGCTGGTCGATAACTTTGGCCTGAAGCTCACTTCTGTGGTACTGGCCGTGTTCCTGTGGATGGCGGTACTCGGCGAGCAGAAGGCTGAAGTCGTACTGAACGTTCCGCTCGAGTTGAACCGGTTGCCCAAGGGGGCCATGATTGCGGAGCAAACCGCGGAGTTCGTGGCGGTCAAGGTCCGAGGTCCCAGGAGCTTGGTGATGGGGCTGGCCCCCAACGAGATCGGTTTGGCGACGGGCCGGATCCGGGTGGGTGAGAACGTGTTGGCCCTGGCTGCCCAGGACGTCCGGGTCCCCCGGGGGATCGAGGTCCTGGCGGTCTCGCCGAGACAGGTGGGAATCACCGTGGAGCCGGTCGAGGAGCGGCCGCTCGAGGTGATCCCGAAAATCCGCGGGACTCCGGCAACGGGTTTTCAACTCGGAGGGGTGCAGGTCAGTCCCTCTCGGGTCAAGGTCGTCGGACCCCAAAGCGAGGTCCGAGCGCTCACGCGGGCCTACACGTACCCCGTAGATGTGGACGGGGAACGGTCGAACGTGAAGGCCGAGGCCGTTCTCGAGCCCCTGGGGAAGAAGGTGCGGGTGGTGGGCGGGGATGCGGTCACCGTGACGGTAGAGATCCGGAAGGAGAGTCGAGAGTGATGGCCAAGCTCTTCGGGACAGACGGGGTGCGGGGGGTAGCGAATGAGGAGCCGATGACCCCCGAAACCGCGGTCAAGCTCGGACGGGCGATCGCCTACATCTGTAAACAACGGAAGGGACGACACCAGATCGTCATCGGCAAGGACACCCGACTGACCGGGTACATGCTGGAGTGCGCCTTGACTGCCGGCATCTGCTCGATGGGAGCGGATGTCCTCCTCGTCGGCCCCCTTCCGACGCCGGGGATTGCCCTTATTACCCGCAGCCTGCGTGCCGACGCGGGCGTGGTCATCTCGGCCTCGCACAATCCCTTCGAGGACAACGGGATCAAGTTCTTCTCTGGTGACGGGCTGAAGCTCCCGGACGAGGTGGAGGAGCGGATCGAGGGGCTCATTCTGTCGGGGGAGATCGATACCATCCGTCCGCGAGCTCGGGAGATCGGGAAGGCGTACCGGGTCAACGACGCGGCAGGGCGCTACATCGAGTTTGTCAAGGGGACCGTTCCCAAAGGGATGAGCTTCAAGGGACTCCGTGTGGTCATCGATTGCGCCCACGGCGCAACCTACAAGGTGGCCCCAGCGGTGCTGCGCGAGCTCGGAGCGGAGGTCATTCCCCTCAACGTTCAGCCGAACGGGGTCAACATCAACGACCAGTGCGGCTCCCTCTACCCTGAGGTCGTCCGCGGGGCGGTGCTCAAGCAGCAGGCGGACATCGGAATTTCGCACGACGGAGACGGGGACCGGGCCATTTTCGTGGACGAGACCGGGGCTGTAGTGGATGGGGATCACGTCATGGCTCTCTGCGCCCTGGACTTTCAGCGGCGGGGAATTCTGAGGGGAAAGACCCTGGTCGCCACAGTGATGAGCAACGTTGGCCTCGAGGTGGCGATGCGAGAAGCTGGGATCCGCCTGGTGCGTACCCCGGTGGGGGACCGGTATGTCCAGGAGACGATGCTCAAACACGGCTTTAACCTGGGGGGTGAGCAGTCGGGACACCTGATCTTCCTTGACCACAACAGCACCGGGGACGGCGTCGTGACCGCCCTGCAGGTGCTCTCCATCCTGGTGCAACGTGGCCTCCCCCTCTCGCACCTGACGCAATGCATGTCCGCCTACCCCCAGGTCCTGCTCAATGTGCGGGTGACGCGGCGTGCGGACCTCGAAGCGCTGCCCCGGGTCGCGCAAGCGATCGACCGGGCCAAGACCCGCATGAATGGGGATGGCCGGATCCTGGTCCGCTTCTCGGGGACGGAGCCAGTTGTGCGCGTCATGGTCGAGGGGAAGAGTGAAAGGCTGATCCACCGCCTTGCAAAAGGGATTGCAGGGGCGATCACCGCGGAGTTGGGGGGTGGGGGCGCGCCGGCGTAGGCGGCCCCAGGGGTTGCCTTCTCGCCACACACGGTGCAAGAGGTGGGAGACCGGATGAGCGCTGAGCGGGTGCGGCTCGCGGTCAACGTCGATCACATCGCGACGATCCGGCAGGCACGCCGTGGAACCGAACCGGATCCTGTGGCTGCGGCCGTCCTGGCAGAGCTCGCGGGGGTGGATGGCATCATCGTCCATCTCCGCGAAGATCGGCGGCACATCCAGGATCGAGACCTTTCACTGCTCCGCCAGGTTGTGCAAACCTCGTTGAACCTCGAGATGGCGGCGACGGACGAGATGGTCCAGATCGCCCTCGACGTCCAGCCCGATGTCGTGACGATAGTCCCGGAGAAGCGCCAGGAACTGACCACCGAGGGGGGCGTCGATGTCGAGCAGGGCCGGCAGGTCCTTGTCCCGATCGTGCGAAGGCTTTGCCAGAAAGGGATCACCGTGAGCTTCTTCATCGATCCCGACCTGCGCCAGGTTCAGGCGGCCCAAGCGACCGGGGCTGAGGTGGTGGAGCTTCACACCGGTCCCTACGCCGGGGCCGTTCGGGGGCGGGCACGAGAGGCCGAACTCACCCGGCTCATCGAGGCTGCCAGGGTTGGACGACACCTCGGGCTCCGGGTTAGTGCGGGGCACGGCCTCGACTACCGGAACGTGCGTCCCATCGCGGCGATTGCCGAGGTGGAGGAACTGAACATCGGGCATAGCATCGTTGCCCGTGCCGCCCTCGTCGGCATGGAGCGGGCCGTGCGCGAGATGCGAGAGGGGATTCAAGCCAGCGGGCGGAGGATCGGGTGATCCTGGGTGTGGGGGTGGACCTGGTATCGGTTGAGCGGATGCAGGCCGCGATCGCTCGATGGGAGGGTCGACTGGTGGGGCGGCTCTTTACCACGGAGGAAGTAGCCACCTGTCAGCGCCGGGCCCGGCCGGAGGTCCATCTCGCGGCGCGCTTCGCGGCGAAGGAGGCCCTGTTGAAGGCCATCGGGATCGGCTGGGGGAGAGGGGCGGCCTGGCGCGAAGTTGAGGTGCAGGGCACGGGTGCGCCCCTCCTCTGCCTCCGGGGGCGGGTCCAGGAGCTTGCCGCCGCCCGAGGGGTCCAGCGGACTCACCTGAGCATGAGTCATGATGGGGGCTATGCGATCGCGGTGGTGGTGGTGAGTGATGTGTAGCGCGGCGGTGCTCCTGCCGATGCCGAGAGATGTCCGCCGTGCAAGGCGTGAACGATGAAGGTCGTGACTGCGCAGGAGATGCGGGAGCTCGACCGGCGGGCCATGGCCGAGTACGGTATCCCGTCACTCCTCCTGATGGAAAACGCCGGGGCCGGTGCGGCCCGGGAGATTGCCGCCTGCTTTCCCGATTTCCACCGCCTCCGGGTGTTGGTCGTCGCGGGAAAGGGCAATAACGGAGGTGACGGTTTCGTGGTCGCCCGGCACCTCTCCAATCGCGGGGTGGCCGTCCGGGTCGTCCTCCTTGCGAAGCGGGATGAAATCACCGGCGATGCCGCCGTGAACCTTGGCGTCGTCGACCATTCCGGGATCCCCCTGGTCGAGGTCACCGCCTCGGGGGAGGTGGAGCGGCTCGCCCAGGAGTGTCAGGGGGCCGATCTGGTGGTGGACGGGATCCTGGGGACCGGCCTCCGCGGACCGGCTCAGGGGCTGGCCGCCGAGGCCATCCGGATCATCAATGACCGGAAGGCCCCGGTGGTCGCCCTCGACGTCCCTTCGGGTCTGAGCACGGATGATGGTCTGGCACCGGAGCCGACCATCCGCGCCACGCTTACCGCGACCTTCGGTCTCCCCAAACGAGGGCTCGTCCTCTACCCCGGGGCCCAGTGGGCGGGGACCGTGAGGGTCGTGGACATCGGCTTGCCCCGCAGTTTCCTGACCGACCCGAAGCTGCTGGTCGAGCTCACAGAGGCGTCCCAGGTGGCGGCGTGCTTCCCCCCTCGGGACCCGACCGGTCACAAGGGGACCTACGGGCATGTCCTGATCGTGGGTGCCTCGCCGGGCAAAACCGGAGCGGTCGCCCTGGCTGGCCTCGGGGCCCTCCGCGTCGGCGCGGGGCTCGTCACCGTGGCTGTGCCCGAGCGCCTCCACGACGTGATGGAGGTCAAGCTCACCGAGGTGATGACCGCCCCCCTGCCCGAGACGGAGACCGGAACAGTGTCCCTGAAGGCCCTTGATCCCCTGGTGGAGCTCACCCAGGGGAAGAAGGTGCTGGCGATCGGCCCCGGGCTCTCGGCGCATCCGGAGACGGTCCGTCTGGTCTTCGAACTGCTCAGGCGAGTTCACGTGCCGGTGGTGGTGGACGCCGATGGGATCAACGCCCTCCGGGGGCGCGTCGATGCCCTGGATAAGCTCTCGATCCCGCTCATTCTGACGCCCCATCCGGGTGAGCTGAGTCGATTGCTCGCGATCGACAAGGAGGAGATCCAGGCCAGGCGGATCGGGATCGCCCAGGAGGTCGCCAAGACCCATGATCTCACCCTGGTGCTGAAAGGGGCGCGCACCCTGGTAGCCGATCCGGCCGGGGGCATCTTTGTGAATCCCACCGGGAATCCAGGCATGGCCACCGGGGGGACGGGGGATGTCCTGACCGGCCTCATCGCCGGATTGATCGCCCAGGGGCTTTCACCATTGCGGGCGGCGATCGCCGGGGTGTACCTCCATGGCCTCGCCGGTGACCTCGCCTGCCGAGAGCTGGGACCCGAAGCCTTGATCGCCGGCGATCTCCTCGACCGCCTCGGCC
>JBHIAD010000083.1:0-7348 GCA_046758405.1 Methylomirabilales bacterium (SeqCode) | reverse complement strand
CCGGCTCAAGGTTGCTGAACTGTTCACCTCCCTTCAGGGAGAAGGGGAGGTAATTGGTCTGCCGTCTCATTTCATTCGCTGTTATGGCTGTGACCTGACCTGTCAGTGGTGTGACACGAAATACACCTGGGTCGGGCAAGACCGGGCGGTCGAGGGACGCGAGTACCGCACTTACACGGTGGATGAGCTGCTGGCCTGGATTGCCCGGGCCCCTCGGGCCCGGTGGGTCACGATTACCGGAGGTGAGCCGCTCCTGCAGCCGATCGGGGGGCTCTGTGTGGCCTTAGATCGCGCCGGGTACCAGATCGTCATTGAAACGAACGGTCTGCACCCTCCTCCGCCGACCCTCTGCGAACTCGTCGCGGTCTGGTCGGTATCGCCGAAGCTTTCGAATGCGCACGTCGCCGGGACCTGGGGCCCCTTGGACTGGCTCGGGAAAGTTCACCGCTACTACCTGAAGTTCGTCATCCAAGATCCCATGCGGGACCTGCCCGAGGTCGAGGCGTTCGTGGCGGCGCGGGGGTTTTCGGCGGACCACGTGGTCCTGCAGCCCGATGGGCTGGCCTCTGCCTATGAGGAGGCCCTTCGCCGACTGGCGGAAGTCACCCGCGACCTGGGACTGGGGTTCCGGGTCCTCCCACAGCTGCACCGCATCCTGTGGGGACTGAACCGCGGCCATTGAGCCCGTCGATCGGAAGGTCTTCCTTCGCGGGGATGGGTCAACGCCGAGTGGGTCCTGGGCAAGGGTGAGTTCCACCCAGCCAGTATTCGCAGTGAGCTCAGGCTTCCCCGGAGGTAGGAGAGGGCATAGTCCCCTCGGGCGGGCAAGACCCCCCCCGCCGACCGACCAGGCTGGCGTACTCATGGAGGGCTCGGCCCGTCCACGGCAGCCAGAAATCCGGCACCGTACCGGTTGCCGGAGAATCGGCCAGGGTGTGGGCGACGATGAGGCGCGCCATGAACTCTCCATCTTCGGTCCCTCGAACCAGGGCCCGGTGGGCGGCAAGGGCCGCGGCGAAGCCGGGTGCGAAGTAGCCGCTGAACCAGTTGGCGCGCGGGGCTCTACCGGTGGCCATAGTTGCCTCCCATTGCAGGTGTGCTATCGCTCTTGCATGCTTGCATGGGGCGTGCCAAATGGCGGAAGCATGGGCATGGGGAAGGGGGGCTGGTGACCCGTTTGTGAGGTCGGAGCGTCGGTAGTATAATCCCGCGAGCGTTTGTCGGTTCATGGGAGCGATCCGCCGTAACGGTGGTCCGCATAGAGGGGAGGGGAAATCCGTGGAAGCTCTGAAGGCTCACGCCAACTATATTGGCGGTGAGTGGCTTGCTGCCGTGACCGGTGAAACCTATCGAACGGTGGATCCAGCGGACATCGAGCGGGTGACCGGCATCTGCCCGAGGTCGGGGCCCGAGGATATGCAGCGGGCCAGGGAGGCCGCAGGGCAGGGGGCGGAGGGGTGGAGGAGGACGCCCGCGCCCCGCCGTGCTGCGGTGCTGTTCCGGGCGTGGCAGCTCTTGCAGGAGCACGCTGACGATGTAGCCGCCACCATCACCCGGGAGACTGGAAAGGTCTTCAGCGACGCCAAGGGTGAAGTCAAGCGGGCCTGTAACGCGCTCGAGTTCGCGGCCGGGGACGGACGACGGTTGAAGGGTGAAACGATCCCGTCCGAACTCCCCAAGAACTTCATTTATACCTTCCGGAAGCCGATTGGCGTGGTGGGGGTGATCACACCGTGGAACTTTCCCGTGGCCATCCCCATGTGGAAGCTCGCTCCAGCCCTCGTCTGTGGCAATACGGTGGTCTTCAAGCCAGCCACCAACACCCCGCTGTGTGCCGTGAAGATCATCGAGCTGTTCCAGCAAGCCGGGCTCCCCCCCGGTGTCCTCAACCTGGTCATCGGGCCGGGCAGTGCCGCGGGCCAGGCGCTGACCGAGCATCCCGCGGTGCGGGCGCTTTCCTTCACGGGCTCGACGGAGGTCGGCCGGAATTTGAATGTCGTTGCCGCACGGACGCTCAAGCGGGTGCAGTGCGAGATGGGGGGCAAGAACGCCGTGGTGGTCCTCGAGGACGCTGATCTCGACCTGGCCGTCCAGTCAATCGTCCAGGGGGCCTTCGGATTCTGTGGCCAGCGCTGCACGGCGACCAGCCGGGTCATTGTCGATCGCCGGGTCCAAGGGCCGCTTCTGGAGGCCCTGCACGAGCGCGTGGGCAATCTCGGGGTGCGGAGTCCCTTTGACCCCGAGGCGGCGATGGGACCTCTGGCGAGCGAGTCGCAGCTCAGCAAGGTGGAGGAGTATCTCAAGATCGGGCAGCAGGAGGGAGCACGGCTGGTCGTTGGGGGCGAGCGGGTGAAGGGTCGTGAATATGAGCGGGGCTATTACCTCAGTCCCGCGCTCTTCACCGATGTCGAGCCCTCTATGCGGATTGCTCAGGAAGAGATATTCGGACCGGTTCTGTCGGTCCTGTCCTGTGACGGCCTGACCGATGCGATCAAGCTTGTGGACGCCGTCAGTTACGGCTTCAAGGCCTCGATCTATACGCGGGACCCCCAGCGCATTATGGAATTCATCGACGAGGTGGATGTGGGCATGGTCCATGTCAACGCCCCGACCTTGGGCGGTGAGGTCCAGGCCCCCTTCGGCGGGATGAAGGAGAGCGGCATCGGCATCAAGGAGCAGGGGCGGACCCAGGTGGAGTTCTTCACGGAGGAGATCGTGGTGTACTGGGACTACACGGGAGCCAAGCGGGACGCTCAGTTCATCTGACGCCGGTGGTGCCGAAGGGGGGACTCGAACCCCCACGGGAAATTCCCACCACCCCCTCAAGATGGCGTGTCTGCCAATTCCACCACTTCGGCCTGTCTGGTATTGTAAGTGCCGACTGAGCCTTGTCAACGGGAAAAGTCTTGCGAGACGCGGGATTCGCTGGGCCAGAAGGAGCAAATCGATGCGGCACGTGTCGTGGGGATGGCTGGGATTGCTGCTACTGCTGGGTGTGGTGTCGGGGTGTGCGACAGCCGACATCCCGGGACCGCGGGTGGTCACGGGCCGGGTGACGAACCCTCGGGGGGAGCCGGTCGTCGGCAACCCCGTCGTCCTGGTCGGGCGGAACCTTGGATTTACGATACCGGCGTGGCGCTACGAGACGATGGCCCAAGACGAGGTGAAGACGGAGACCGACGCTGAGGGACGCTATCGTTTTGAGGTGAACCCCGCCAACCTCGGTAACAACTTCTACCTCTTCTTCACCAGCAAGCGGGGCTTCGACGAGGTACGGTACAGGAGGGTGGAGCCGATCGACATCACCAGGCGGCTCAAGGGGGAATTGGTCGTGACGGTCAATCAGGTCCTCGAATGGCATCCGAACTGGCCCGAGGTCCAGCGACTGATCGCCGAATACGGGCCTGGATCGGACCGGGGGAGGATCCTCCGCCAACTGGGCCTCCCGGAGCGGAAGGAAGGGACGGAGACGCCGGGAGGGAAAAGTGAGGTGTGGCACTACTTCCGCAAAGGGGTGACCTACCGGTTCGAGAACGGGGTGCTGGTGGCCACACACACCTTTGCGCCGATCCCGGCGTCAGAGGACTAATCCGGTGACCCACGCACTTCTGGCCATTGGCCTGATCCTCACCCTTGCCTCCCCCGGCAGGGCGCAGGAGGGACCCACTGTTCGCCTGCTCCAACAGGCGAAGGCGCTCCTCGCCCAGGGTGAGGTGCCATCGGCCCTTCCTATCCTTGAACGGGCAGTACGCGAAGCGCCGAAGTCCGCCGAGGCCTGGACCCTGCTGGGGGAGGTGTCGTGGCGGCTTGGGGGGATCGGCGTGGCCAAGCAAGCTTGGGCGGAGGCGGCGGAACTGGACCCTGACCGGGCGCGCCTCCTCAGGTGGCGGCTCATGCGCCTCGACGAGATGACGCGGGTCCTTGCGCGGCTTCGTTCGGATGAGCCGCGCTTGGGCCCTCTCGCTGAAAAGGCGCTCGCTCGGTTTATGACTGAACGCGGTTTTGTCTCCGTCGAGTCGGTTCCTGAGAAGGTCTGGGCCGGGGTGGAGATCGCTGCCTGGCGTCACGACCCCACAGCGCTCAAGGCCCTTGCGAAGGCTGGCCCGGCCGATCTCCTCTTCCTCGGCGTCATCCGCCGGGGAGAGAGGCTTCAGCTAGAGGTGCAGGCGATTGATCTCAAAGCCGGGAAGCTGCTCGGCCGAGGGGTCCACTCGCACCAGATCCCAGCCCCTGAAGAGCTCACCGCGACGGTGTCCGCCCTCGGTCGGGATGTGGCCCGGACCCTCGTTGATCAGACTCTGGTCCCCCGACTCCTGCGGGCCGATTTGACGATCGATTCCAAGGAGATCATCTTCCCCAAAACCACCCTCCTGGAGGGGGTCCCCATTTCGGTCGGCATGACGGTGCAAAACCGGGGGGACGCCGCAGCACAGGACTTCGCGGTCCGCGTGTGGGAGGTTCGTGGGGGCAAGAAGAGCACCTCCCTCAAGAACTTCCAGGTTGCCGCGGCGCCCCCTCTATCCTCAGTCGTCCTGGCCTTCCCCTGGGTGCCCAAAGGGCCTGGGTTACACACCGTCACCATCGTCATCGACCCCGATGGCCGCGTTTTGGAGGGGGACCGGTCAAACAACACCACCTCGCGCACGATCCTCGTCCTCTCCGAAGCCCAGGCCCGGCTCAACCTGTACGCCTTCGCCATGGACTACGTCCCGCCGGAGGCTCCTGCCTATCGCATTCTGGAGGCGGAACGGGAGGTGCTGCGAGCGGCGTCGGATCCGAAGGCTGTGGAGCGCCTCGTTCAGGTGGCGGTCTCCGGCGAGCGACAGGTCGTTTCAGTGGTGGGGGTGGGACTGCGGCCCTGGTACGTCCTCTCGGATACGGTGGCGCTGGCACGGGCCCGGCAGGCGGCCCTCGTGGACGCCCAGCGGTGGCTGTCGCTGATCCAGGAGTGGGTCACCGGTTACCACTCCGACGAGGTATTCGGGGCCACCATCATGGCGGAACAGGGGTTGCCGGATGGGAGTTACCTCGTCCAGATGCGTTCCCCCTTGCAGTAGCTTAGTGCTTCGATTCGCAAATACAGTGACGTATTTTGACGACTTGCCTTACGGAAATTGCTCACTCAGCACTAAGCCCTGAGTAAATAAGTTCGTCATCGAACTTATGAATCGAAGGACTTAGCACCGTGTGCGCATGCCCTTGCTGCGGTGCTTGCCCTGCCTCCCCCGAATCGTCGCAATCTCTGCGAGCAGATCACTCGGGCTGAAGACGCCCTTCTGCAGGATCCGCTGGGCCTGCTCCTGCAGCAGATCGCGTTCCTCCGGTGTCAGGATCTTGGCGCTGCAGATGAAGATGGGCGTCGCGGCGGTTGTTGGATCGGCCCGCAGGCGCTCCAGCACCTCGAAGCCGCTCATCCCGGGCATCATCAGGTCCAGAATGATCAGGTCCGGTTTCCTGCTGTGGGCCAGGCGGATCCCGTCGGCCCCATTCGTGGCGGTGAGCAGCGAGACGCCTTGCATGTGCAGGAGGCCCTTGAAGAGGTCGAGGATCACGGGGTCATCGTCGATAGCCAGGACTCGTATCTCCTGCAAATCGGGCGAGGGAACGCCCTGGCGGGCGAGGGCAGCGAGCAGGCCCTTCCGAGTCACGGGCTTGACCAGGTACTCTGTGGCCCCGAGCTGCAGCCCCTTGGGACGGTCATCCACGATGCTGACGACCACCACGGGGATCCCCTGGGTCTCGGGGGCGGCCTTGAGCTGCTCCAGGATGTGCCACCCCTCCACTGTGGGAAACAGGACATCCAGGGTGATGGCCAGGGGGTGGAGGGCCTTGGCCTGGGCCAAGGCCTCCTCCCCGTTCCTCGCCACGGCGACCCGGTAGCCGCCCTCCTGCAGGTAGGAGACCATCAGATCGATGGCCTTGGGATCGTCCTCCACCACCAGGATCAGGGGCCGGGCTGGATCCCCCGCGGTCTCCTCGCTCGTCTCCACCGGTCGGGGTTTTGCTGCGGGGGCTTCCGGTCTCCTCCCGGAAGGGGGCACCGGCGAGGGCAGGGCCAGGGTGAAGGTGAAGGTGCTCCCCTGCCCCGGCGTGCTCTCCACCCGGATCTCGCCCCCGTGCAGCTCCACCAGCTTCCTGGTCAGGGCGAGTCCGAGGCCGGTCCCGGGATACTTCCGCCCCAGGGAAGTCTCGATCTGCTGGAAGGGTTCGAAGACCCGCGTCTGATCCTCGGGCTTGATCCCGATCCCCGTATCGGCCACGCTGATCTCCAGGAGCTCAGCGGGCGGTTCATGGTTCAGGGTTGATGGTTCATGGTCAGTTCCTCTCCTTCCATGAACCATGAACTGTGAACCGTGAACCCTTTTGGCGGTGACGGTGACAGACCCCCCGTCGGGCGTGAACTTGATGGCGTTGCCCACCAGGTTGTACAGGATCTGCTTCAACTTGCCGGCATCCAGGCTGACCCGGTCGAGTTCATCCTCCACCTGCCAGGAGAAGGCGAGCGTCTTCGCCTGGGCCTGGGGCCCTACGCCGGCGAAGACCTGCTGGATCAGCTCTGCGAGGGGGACCTCCTCGTAGTGCAGGTCCATCTTCCCCGACTCGACTTTGCTCAAGTCCAGGATGCCATTGATCAGGTCGAGCAGATGCCGGCCGCTGGTATGGATATTGGAGAGGTAGCGTTGATGGCGGTCGGAGACGGTCGCCCCCAGTTGATCGGTTAACAGCTCGCAGAAGCCGATAATGGCATTCAGCGGGGTCCGGAGCTCGTGGGACATGGTGGCGAGGAACTCCGATTTATGCTGGTTGACGATTTCGAGCTCCTGCGTCCGCTCGCGGACCTTCTCCTCCAGCGTCGCGGAGTAGTCGTGAAGATCCTGATAGAGGTTGGCGTTCTCCACGGCGACCCCGATGGGCCCGGCAATGGCCTCGATGAGCCGCTGGTCCTCGGGGGTGAAATCGTCGCGGCGCCGGCTGGCGACACTCAAGGTGCCGATGACCTCGCCCTTGGTCATCAACGGGACACCGAAGTAGGACCACTCGCCCTCCATGAAGTGCAGCCACCGGCTGAGCCGCGGGTCCGCGCCGACATCCGGGATGTAGAGTGATGTCTTCTCCTGCAGGACCCATCCTGTCCCCCCCACGCCCACGGAGATAGTCGGGGTGGCCTGTACATACTCCGGGGAGAGGCCGCGGTGCCCTCGTAAGACCAACTCGTTGGCCTTGCGGTCCAGGGTTCGGATGAAGGCCACTGCCTTTCCGGTCACCTCCTGGACTTTGTCCAGGGCGACTTCGAGTAGCGCATCGAGGTGCAGGGTCTGGTTGACGGTGGAGGCGATGGTGTGGAGGG
>JBHIAD010000082.1:0-7394 GCA_046758405.1 Methylomirabilales bacterium (SeqCode) | reverse complement strand
GGCCCGGCCGCCAGCATGGCCGGGGCGCTTCGATACCTCGGGATCGCCGACGGGATTTTCATCGAGGTGGGCGGGACCAGCACCAACATCGGGGTGATTCGGGGCGGAAGGCCTGCCTTGAAATACATCAAGATCATGGATCATCCCACCTGTATCCGGTCCCTGGATGTCCGGGTCCTGGGGGTGGCAGGGGGAAGCATGGTGCGGCTGCAGGGCACGCGGATCACCGATGTGGGGCCCCGGAGCGCGCACATCGCCGGGCTGCCGTACTCGGTCTTCGTCGGCCCCGAGGAGCTACGTGGTGCAGAGCTTATGACCATCGCCCCCAGGCCCGGCGACCCTGAAGAGTACGTCGCTGTCCGGACCGGCCAGGGTCGGCTCTACGCCCTCACCCTCACCTGCGCGGCTAACCTGTCAGGCCTCGTCCCGGAAGGGGATTACGCCCGGGGCAATCCCGAGGCTGCCAGACGGGCCTTTGCCCCCCTGGCCTCCCGGATCGGTCTGAGCATTGAGGAGACAGCGCGGCACATCCTCGAGGCGGCCGCCGACCGAGCCATCCCGGTCATCAAGGCCTTGAGCCGGGAGTACCGTCTCGATCCCCGGCGGCTCACCCTGGCGGGCGGTGGGGGCGGGGCCGCCGTCCTGATGCCCCTCATTGCTCGCCGGCTCGGGTGCCGGTATACGATCCCTACCCATGCGGAGGTCGTCTCTTCCATCGGCGTCGCCCTTTCCATGATCCGGGCCGAAGTGGAAAGGACCGTCCCGAGGCCCACGCCGGGGGATGTGGCGTTGGTGACCCGGGAGGCAGAGGCGGCGGCCGTCCGCCTCGGCGCTGCCCCTCGGACGGTGACGGTCTCTACGGAACATCTCCCCGAGCGGGCGGCCATCCGGGCCGTGGCGGTGGGCGCCGTGGACCTGCACGCGGGTGTGCAGACGGCTCAGGAGATATCCCTGGATGAGGCCAGAACGCAAGCCATGCAGGTTCTCGGTCTCCCCCGAGAGGCGATCCGGGTGATGGGGGACACGCGGTACTACTTCATCTTCGCCGGGTCGAAGGTGCAGGGGTGGCTCCGCCGCCGCCTCCAGCCGGTGGCGGTCCTGGACCGGACGGGGGTGCCCGCCCTTGTCCTGGAGAACGGCGAGGTCCTGGTGGGCCGGCCCCGCCAGATCCTGGAGACCCTTCAGCACCGGCTGAACGGGATGGACTCCCCGGTGTTCGTCCGGACCCCGCGGGTGCACCTCATTGAAGGAGGGCACCTCCACGACCTCTCCCTCTTTCAGGAGCCCCGGAGGCTTTTCGAGGCGCTGGTCAGGGAACTGCGGGAGGGAGATCCGGAGGAGCGGGTGGCCGCGGTCCTGGAACGGAGCTGACGCGGGATATGGCGGTCTACCGCGGAAAGCGGCGGAGGATATGGCCCGTCGTGGCCCTCGCGCTCGCCGCCGCGGCGCTCGGGTTCCTGATCGGCTATGTCGCGGGCGGGAGCAGGCATGCGAGTCTCCGGGCCCACCTGGCGACCATCCGAGAGGGGGTAGAGGCCCTCAGTGGAGGGCTGGAGGTTCTGGAGATCCATTACGAGAAGGCGGTCAAAGATGGCCGAGTGGTCAGCGCAGGCGATTACCAGGGCGTGACCGACAACCTGGATGCGCTGCAGCACCTGTACGACCGCCTCGATGGCGACCTCAGAGCGCTGGACGCCGAAACTGCCAGGAGGCTACGGGAGGACCTGGAACGATTGAAGAACTTCGTCACCACCCGTAAGTCTCCATCGGAGGTGATCGCGGTCAGCCGGGAGATTCAGGACACGGTGCATCAGATCCTCCCGGCAGGGGGAAAATGAGAGACCAAAAGGCAAAGATCGCTTCGACCACCTTCAGTTCAAGGAAGGAGGCTACCGTGGGGGAGAAGAAAACTCAGGAGATCGTCGCGGGCCTCACCAGGGCCTATTGGATGGAGGTCGAGACCACGATCAACTATCTGGCCAACGCAATGAATCTGGATGGCATCCGCGGAGCTCGGGGAGCGGATCAAAGACCTGGAGGGTGCGGTGCCCGGCTCGGCCGAGTTCAAGGCGGCCCAGAAAGAGCTGCAGCCGCCCCAGGACACCACCGACGTGGTCGGGGTGATCCGGGGAGTGATTGCCGCCGAGCAGGCCGCGGTTGAGCAGTATAACACCCTCGTCCGTCTCTGCTGCATCCGCCTTCTGGCCGATGAAGAGCGGCATCTCCGCAGGTTCCGTGGCTTTCTCCTCGAGGTCGAGAAAGGGAGAAGATAAGGGGAAGGGATGATGGATCTGAGCAGAGAACGCAAAGGCCGTCTCCGACAGCTCATCCGCTGTCACCAGATCGTGGAGCGGCTCGCAAGTCGTCGCATTAACTATAACGCCAATCTCCTCGCAGGAGAGCTGGGCTTCACCACCAAGACCATCTACCGAGACCTCCGAGCCCTCCGGGAGGCCGGGGTCTTCATCGAGTACGACCCCCACCGCAAGCGCTACCGGCTCGAAAGCCATTCCTTGACCCGTGCCTACCTGGAGACTACAGGGGATACCGTCCTGCCTGGGTGGGCTCGGCCTGGGCGAACTCTCCTTGAGCCTGACCGAGGCCAGCCGTTTCCTGGGCCTGTCCCTACGCTGGCTGATGGCCCTCGTGGCCGCAGGGCAGATCCCCGACATCCAGCAGCACCCAGGGTGGAGGTGAGAGGGATGAAGGCGCTGGTGATCGCTCCGGTGGCTCAGTGGGAACCCCTGCGAGATCGCCTGCGCGAGCACGGAATCCAGGCGACCCATTTCTTCAACGCGAAGACGGCCTTGGATCTGGCCCTGGCCTGCGTTTCGGAAGTGGATCTGATTGTCGTGGATCCGGAACAGGTCTCGGAATCCCTGTCCCGTCAGATCCGGGCCCTGAAGGAGGAGAGCCATGTCAGGGTCATCCCCGGCGATCTGCTCGGTCGCCATGTTCAGGATGTTGCCTAGGGAGGACGCAGTCATGGCTGAGTTGGCGCACCACCCCACAAGTCGCTCCCACGGTCTGTGGAAACGGTACCTCCGGATCGAGGAGGTGGCCCAGTATCTGGGAATCTCTCGCCGGACCGTGTATCGGTTGATCGAGGAGGAGAAGCTCGAGGCCGTCAAGATCCGGGGCTGCTCCCGGGTTCGGTGGGATGATCTCCGATGCTTCGAAGAGCGCCTGGATGGCGCGAGGGACTCCCTGTAGAGGCTCTCTGCCCGAAAGGATGAGATGAAGGGAAAGGGGAAAGCGATGCGAAGCATGCGGCTTGCGAAGCTCTGTACGTGCCCCCACACGGCGGAGGCGGTCCTGGAAGACACGGACGGCAGCGTCCAGCTTGCCCTTCGTCTGCGCCCGGTCATGGCGCTTGTGCTTGCCCATGAGATGGATCAAAAGAGTTGCCGCGCTGTGACCGCATACCGCCTCCTTCACGAGCTGGTGCGAGAACTCGGGGGAGAGATTTGTCAGGCCATCATCAGCGCCTCCCAGGACTGGACGCCCGTGGGCTTCCTCGTCATTCGACGTGAGGGGCGAGAAGTCCGCCATTCCTGCCATCCGGTGGACGCCATCGCCCTGAGTCTTCGGACGCAGGTCCCCCTCTACGCCACCGAGAGGGCCCTTCGGATGGGAAGCTGGGAAAATGCCCAACCCTGGTTAGAGACCATCAAACCAGCGGACTTCCGCTAGTGGGAAAGGAGGGACCATGCGAGCACTGCTCACCCTGCCTCTCATCCTGATCGCCTCAATGGCCCTGGCGCAGGAGCGGATTGCCTTCGAGGGATACGAAGTCGTCGTGCAGACTCGACCCCACTACGTCGCCCTCTCCTCGGGACTCCGCAGCGTGGGACAAGACCTTGTGGTAAAGCTCTACCTGGGAGAGAGATTGGTTGTCGCCATCACCGACAATTTCCTTAATAGCTATGGCACCCTGGAGGACTACGGCCCCCAGCCAGGGTTTGACACGCCCGGAGATGTGCAGGCCTATTGGGAAGCCAAGGATACTATCGAGGTCTATTGGCAGGCCATCGACGGGCTGATCCTGGTCGATAATATCCCTGACGCCATGCTGCGGCGGACCCTCACAGCCAAATGGGCCTCGCTGTACCAGCGGATCTTTCCTGTGATCTCAGGCCGACTTCTCCCGCTGGATTTCCCAACCCACGGGCCTTCCGTAACCAGCGAAAGGGAATGAGGTGCGTCTTTGTGCCAGGATGTGCCAGGATTCCTTGTCAGGCGTCGATGAGTGAGGATACGATGCCATGCCTAAAGAGACACCGCAGAAGCACGAGGGACCGGGGCCGCCAGTTCCACGGCCCCAAAGGAGACGAATCCATACCCTTGACCTCATGCAGGGAGCCCGAGAGGTCATCTTGCTCCATCAGGGAGAGGAGTACGTCCTGCGCATCACCAAGACCGGCAAGCTGATCCTCACCAAGTAACACCGCTCACCCAGCCAGCCACCTACGCCCCATCATCCAAGGCAGCCAGCTAGGGACCCAGGCAACCGAGTCTGATAGGCCAAGGGGGGTCCGTCTCCTGGAGGAATACTACCATGCCAACCCTGATCGGTCTGCTCGGGCGAGGAGGGATCCTGATGGCGCCCCTCCTCCTCTTCTCGATCCTGTCGCTGTGGATCTTCCTCGAACGCTTCTACCACCTGAAGCGCGCCGATGGAAAGGCGGGATACCTTTTCAAGGCAGTAGCAGACCTGATCCTGCGAAGAGACTGGGAGGGTGCCCTCCAACGCACTCGCCAGTGCCCCGGGCCGGTGGCGGCTGTGTTCTCCGAACTGCTGGAGCAGCGTCTGAAGGGGAAACCGGACTTGGAGGAGTTGGCCACCATTCAGGGGAAAGAAGAGCTCCGGCGGCTCACGGTCCGTCTCCCCCTCCTCAATCTCATCGCCGGTCTCGCCCCCCTCATCGGCCTCCTGGGCACGGTCATGGGCATGGTGAAGGCCTTCCAGAAGGTGGCGGCGTCACCCGGCGCGGTCAACCCGAGCCTCCTGGCCAGCGGGATCTGGGAGGCGCTCCTGACCACGGTCGCCGGCCTCATGGTGGCCATCCCCGCCTTTCTCTTCCACCACTATCTGGACCAGAAGGTCAAGGAGTACGCCTTCCAGATGGATCACTACGGCACGCTGCTCATTCGCCTGCTCACCACCACGGAGGGCACGGATGCTTGACCTGAGCGCTGGACAGCCGAACGCCAGGGCGACCACAAACCTGAACATCACTCCTCTGGTGGACGTGATGCTCCTTCTCCTCATCTTCTTTCTCCTGGCCTCTACGTTCATCCGCCCGACTTTCAGAGTGAGCCTCCCGAGCGCGGCCCACAGCCGTCTGGACCCCGAGCGCAAACAACAGATCACCATTTCTCTGACCCGGGAGGGTCGGGTCTTCGTAGACGAGGTGCCGGTCCCCCTCTCGGAGCTCCAGGGCCGTCTCGCGAAGGTCATGGCCCGGGACCGGGACCGGCCGGTCTTGGTTCAGGCGGACAAGCGTTGCCCCTTTGGGATCTTCGTCGCCGCCATGGACGCGGCGAAGGGGGCCGGGGCCGAGCAGCTCATCATTGAGACCACAAGGACACCCGAGGAGGGTCGCGATGCCTCGTGACGGGAAGGTGACGACCCTCTCCCTTCTCCTGTCGGTGTTCCTCCACCTGAGCATCATCGCGGCCCTGCCGGTGCTTCGGGTCCGCAAGACGCCGCCCAAGGAAAAGATGCGGGTGCAGGTCGTGGTGAGGATTCCTCGGCCTGCGCGGGCCCTTGCCCCCTCGGAACCCCCTCCCCTGCCCAGGCCTAAGAAGAGGCCGGAGCCGAAGTCTCTCACCACAACGGTCCGGCCCCGGAGGCCCCAGGCCCTGAGCCGTCCCCAGCGCCGACCCGATCCGACCCGCGTACCGGACCTTTCCCGGCCCCAGGTCAGGCCGGTTGACATCAACAGGCCCAATCTCCCCTCGCCGAGGCAGCCCGCCCGACTCCGGAGACACAACTCCCTCGTTGGACGTCCGACTCCGGTGCCAACCTTTTCCCCACCACAGGTGAGCCTGGCTCAAGTCGCGGTGCCCAAGCTTCCCGAACCAAGGCAGCCCTCAACGCAATGGAGACAAGCCACCGTCGTTCAACAGCGGGCGGCAGACTCCAGACAGGAGAATCCCATCGCGGCGTACCTCGCCCGGGTACGGGCCGCCATCGAACGGCACAAGCGCTACCCCCACTCGGCCCGGCGAGCGGGGATAACCGGGCGCGCCGTACTCGAGTTTGTCATCCTGCCCGGAGGTCAGGTAATCGAACCGCGCATTGCTGATAGCGCGTCCAGTGGCATCTTCGGGAGCGCAGCGCTGGAGACGCTCCGCCGCGCCAGTCCGATGCCCCCCTTTTCACCAGGCATCAATCAGGAACGGCTTCTAGTGAAGATCCCGATTTTCTACGAGCTCTCGGGGAGGCAATGATGTCGAGAATCCTCCTCTTGAGCTGCCTCTTTCTCCTCGCCACCTTCCCCGTGAGCGCGGCCGAGGAGGCCCGGCGGTTCGATACCGACGGAGACGGCAAGATTGACCAGTGGGAGTACTCCACCGGAGGGCGGCTTATTCGCGTGGAGGCAGACCGAAATCACGACGGCCGGGTGGATCAATGGATCACCCTCCGCGCGGGGAAGCCTCTGAAGGCGGATTTCGATAGAGACGGTAATGGGAAGATCGACCAGCGAGAACTCTACGATGCAGAGGGGAAAGTGCAGCAGGTTCAGGTGGACCAGGATGGGGATGGAGTCCTGGAGCGGCGTCTCTTTTACCGGCCCGGCCGGAAGCTCATCCGGATGGAGGTGGACCAGGATGGGGACGGCCGACCGGAAGAGTGGCACCGCTTCCAGGACGGTCGCCTGGCCGAGATTGCCCTCGATACGGACGGCAATGGTCAGGTGGATCAGTGGCAGTATCACCGCCCCACCGGCGCGCTATACCTGGTCGAGGTGGACAGCACCGGCGATGGCAAGCCGGACCAGAGACGGCGGTACAAGGCCGACAAGCTGATCGTGCTGGAGATCGACCGGGACGGGGATGGCCGAGCGGAACGGATCGTCCAGTACGACGGTCGAGGACGCATCGCCCAGGTCGTAGAAGACATAGATCAGAAAGGGAAACCGCGGACCCGATTGATCTACGACGCCGGCACGCTCACCCGCGGCGAGGTTGACACCGACGGCGACGGACAGGCGGATCAGTGGCTTTTCTACAGCTCGAAGGAAAACCTGGTCCGCGCGGAGTACGACCAGAACGGCGATGGCAAGCCGGACCAATGGGAATACTTCACCGAGGGGAGCCAGGACCCCTACAAGGTCGAACGGGACATGAATGGCGACGGCAAGGCGGATGCCATTTGGGAAAAGCAG
>JBHIAD010000081.1:0-7402 GCA_046758405.1 Methylomirabilales bacterium (SeqCode) | reverse complement strand
GGCCGTCACCTCCTCGATGGCGGAGGCGGCGGCCTCGGTGTCCTTGGCGGAGCGCTCGGAGGTGGAGACGATGCCGGTGGAGGCCCCGGCGACCCGGTTCGCGGCCCCGCGGACCTGCAAGACCAGCTCCTGGAGCCCGCCGACCATCTGGGCGAAGGCCTCTTCCATTTGGCCGATCTCATCCTTGGAACCGCTGAGGGTCACGGAGCGCAGGTGGCCCCTGGCGATGTCGCGTGCGGCTCGTGCCACGGATTGGATGGGATCGGAGACCCACCGTTGGAGGATGAAAAAGACACCGACCCCGCAGATGGCCAGGGCCGCGAGGGTGAGGACGGAGAAGATCCGCGCAATGTTCCACTGGGCATTCCGGACCAGGTCTGAGCGTGAGCCCATCATGATGTAGAGGGTCTGGTCCTTGTGGGTCAGGGGGATCAAGGTGTTGTAGGTCCCGTCGAAGACAAAGGTCCCTGGCTTTTTCCCCCGGGCCTCCAAGAATTGGCGCGCCTTGGCGTCACCAAGCTTCTTGCCAATTCTCTCTTCCTGGGAGTGGGCGAGAATCGTGCCGTCTGAGGTGAGGATCGCCGCCCGCGAAATCTCGGACGACCCTTCCACGAGCTCCTCCAGGTCCGATACGAGGGTCCCCATGACGGTAGGGTCGAAGCCAACGCTGCCCAGGACATCTTGGGCCCGGTCGAGGACTGGCCGGGCGAGGACCGTTGACCTGGCCTCAACCCACTTGAGGTATTCTCGGCTGAAGACGGTGACGGTCAGGCCAGTGGTGATACCGAGAACGATGAGGAGGACAGTGACAATCGCCGCTGCGACTTTAACCTTGATGCTCTTCCGCATCTCTTCTTTCCTCCACCATAGGCGGCTTGAGATCTCCGGATGATCCCCGATCTTTCTGGTCCCATACTGGAACGGTTGGAGGACCGCGCATCCCCCGACTGCTGCACGAAGACGCCAGGGCGTAGCAACAGGGCTGCCGCACCGACAAGCTTGCAAGGACAGTGCCAGTCAGCGGGTTGCAACGGAGTGATGGAGTGTGGATGGGGTGAGGGCGCGGGGTGCACGAAGGTCGGACGCAAGGGACTAGTGCCGCACCAACTATTTCTCCCTAACAATCTCCCTCTCCCTTGGTGCGGCACTTCCGCTAGGGGGGCAGGCCCCCCTTCGGCGCTCGGCTGTGGCCTCGCTGAGCACCCCCCAGGCGTAGGGGAGCCTCTCCCCTCCAACCCCTCCGTGCCCCTCAGCGGAAGCGTGGGGGTGCTTAGGGGGATTTCGTTGGAGGGGCACTAGGATCCATCCGGTCCGTTCCTCTGGGTGTGAAGCGACGCCATTGGGTGAGGGGAGGCGTAATGCGCCCTGCCGGCGATTTCCTGGGGGAGAGGGTGGCGCTGACCGTATCAGGCGCAATGTCGTGTCAGGGTGCAGCGCGGAGAGCGGTGCGGCGCCCTCCCTGGAGAGGCAAAGATGAGATCGTTGGGGGCGGGTTGGGGGGAGGAAGACCGGGAAAAGGGTTGATTTTCAGTGATGCGGTTGATATGAAGGGGGCGCCCTGGCCCGCCGGGCGCGATGCGGAGGCGACGGAAGGATGGCAAAGTGGAATGCTCTGGAAGAATTACGGCGCCGCCGCGCCGCAGCCATCGAAGGGGGCGGACCCGAGCGAGTGGCCCGGCAGCATGCGGCGGGCAAGCTCACCGCGCGCGAACGGGTCGAGCGGCTCCTCGATCCGGACTCCTTCACCGAGCTCGACATGCTCGTGACCCATCCGTCCTCTGACCTGGGGAGGGACCGGGAACGGATCCCGGGGGACGGAGTGGTGACGGGCTACGGCAGGATCGACGGACGCCCGGTCTATCTCTTTGCCCAGGATTTCACCGTCTTTGGAGGGAGCCTGGGCGAGGCCCATGCGGCCAAGATCTGCAAGGTGATGGACCTTGCCCTGAAGATGGGTGCCCCGCTCATCGGACTGAACGATTCGGGTGGTGCCCGGATCCAGGAGGGGGTCGCCTCGCTCGCCGGATACGCCGATATCTTCCTCCGCAATACGCTTGCGTCGGGGGTGATCCCCCAGGTCTCGGCCATCATGGGCCCGTGCGCCGGCGGGGCCGTCTATTCACCGGCGATCACCGACTTCGTCCTGATGGTCCGCGAGAGCAGTTATATGTTCCTGACCGGTCCCGAGGTCATTCGGACGGTTCTCCACGAGGAGGTCACACCCGAAGCGCTGGGCGGAGCCGAGGCCCACGGCGGCACCTCCGGGGTTGCCCACTTCACGTGTGCCTCGGAAGAGGCCTGCCTTGCTATGATCCGCCGGCTCCTCTCCTACCTCCCCTCCAACAATCAGGACGATCCCCCGGTCTCGGAGGTGGCCGACGACCCGGAGCGGACCGAACCGACCCTGGATACGTTGATCCCCGGCGACCCCACCAAGCCGTACGACATGAAGGCCCTCATCCGGCTTGTGGTGGATGCGGGAGAACTGCTTGAGGTCCAGGAGGATTTTGCAAAGAACCTCATCGTCGGCTTCGCGCGGCTCGACGGACAGCCGGTCGGGGTCGTGGCCAATCAACCAGCGGTGCTGGCGGGGTGCCTCGACATCAACGCCTCGGTCAAAGGGGCCCGCTTCGTCCGATTCTGCGACGCCTTCAACATCCCGCTGGTGACCTTCACCGATGTCCCGGGATTCCTGCCGGGGAAGGATCAGGAGCATAGGGGGATCATCCGCCACGGGGCCAAGCTGCTCTATGCGTTTGCAGAGGCGACGGTGCCGAAGCTCACGGTCATTACCCGCAAGGCGTACGGTGGGGCCTACTGCGTCATGGCGTCCAAGCACCTTCGCGGGGACGTGAATCTCGCCTACCCGGGGGCGGAGATCGCCGTCATGGGGCCCGAGGGAGCGGTCAACATTCTGTACCGGCGTGAGCTCGATGAAGCCGCGGATCCGACGCGGCTTCGTGCGGAACGGATCGCCGGCTTCCGCGAGGAGTTCGCCCATCCCTATAGTGCGGCCGAGCGAGGCTACGTGGATGCGGTCATCGAGGCGCGCGAGACACGGCCCTGGCTCATCCGGACGCTCCGGATGGCCAGCACCAAGCGAGAGCGTAACCCACCCAAAAAGCACGGCAACATCCCGTTGTAGCGCGCGAAGCGCGCGCTCGTTCATAGTTCACGGTTCATGGTTCACCGCAGGAAAGGACCCAGTAAGATGGCCTCGGAATCGGGTGGGAAGTTAGCGGTCAATCGCTCTTCTTATCCGTGCGGTTCTGATCCGTGAACCATGAACTATGAACCCTGAACCATGTTCAACAAGGTGCTGATCGCGAACCGGGGGGAGATCGCAGTTCGCATCGCACGCGCCTGCCGCGAGATGGGCGTCGGCTCGGTGGCGGTCTACTCGGAGGTGGACCGCGAGGCCCTGCACGTCCGCATAGCCGATGAAGCGGTCCCGGTCGGTGGTGCCCTGCCGGCCGAGAGCTACCTGGCGATCGACAGGATCATCGCCGCAGCCCGCGAAGTGGGGGCCGAGGCCATCCATCCGGGGTACGGCTTCCTCGCCGAAAATCCCGCCTTCGCCAGCGCCTGCGAGGCCGCCGGGCGCACCTTCATCGGGCCCACGGCCGCCACCCTGGAGTTGTGTGGGTCCAAGACGGCGGCCCGCCGCCTCGCCGTGACCGCTGGGGTCCCCATCGTTCCCGGTGTGGATCGGGATCTTACCGATGCGGAGGTGTCTCGAGAGGCTGCCCGGCTCGGCTACCCCGTGGTGGTGAAGGCCACGGCCGGCGGGGGGGGAAGAGGGATGCGAGTGGTGGAAAGGAGCGAGGAGCTCCCCCGGGCCCTCCAGGCGGTCCGCTCGGAGGCTGGCTCGGCCTTCGGCGAGAGCGCCCTGTACATCGAACGATACCTGCAGCACCCCCGGCACGTCGAGATCCAGGTCCTCGCGGACGGCCGGGGCCGCGTCCTGCACCTCGGGGAGCGGGAATGTTCCATCCAGCGGCGTCATCAGAAGATCTTGGAGGAATCGCCTTCCCCGGCGGTAACCCCGACGCTCCGGCGTCGGATGGGGGAGGCCGCCGTGGCCCTCGCGGCCGCCGCAGGATACCGGAATGTCGGGACGGTGGAGTTTCTCGTGGACGCCGACGGTGTCTTCTACTTTCTCGAGATCAATCCGCGTCTCCAGGTCGAGCATCCGGTGACAGAGATGGTGACCGGGATCGACCTGGTCCGGGCCCAGATCACCATTGCCGCGGGAGAGCGGTTGTCCTTGCGGCAGCGGGACATCCTTCCCCGAGGCCATGCCATGGAATGTCGGATCTCTGCGGAGGATCCGGACCATGACTTTTGCCCGATCCCCGGGCGGATCACCCTCCTGGCCTCCCCCGGAGGACCTGGGATCCGCGAGGACTCCGGGGTGTATGCCGGGTGGGAGGTCCCCATCCACTACGACCCGCTCATGGGCAAGGTCATTGCCTGGGGGCGCGATCGGGCCGAGGCGATCAGCCGGATGACCCGGGCCCTCGCCGAGTACCGCATCGGCGGGATCGAGACCACCGTCCCCTTTCTCCTGCGGCTCCTCCGAGACCCCGCCTTCCGCCGGGGCGAAGTGGATACCGGCTTCGTGGATCGGCTGGTCCACGAGCGGGGCCTCCCGGTGGGCCGTCACCACGAGGTCGCGGTCATTGCCGCCGCCCTCCTGATAGAGAAGGAGGAGTCGGGGCGACCGGGACGGCCGCTCGCTCCGAACAGGGGCGGGAGCGGGTGGCGGACGGCCGCGCGCCTCGAGGGGCTCCGTGACCGATGAGGGGGAGGGCGTGGGGCCAAGGGGGCCCCACCAGGGGCGAGAGGTGGATGCCCGCTGGATTGGCCCGCACCTCCTCTCGCTCCTGGTGGATGGGCGGGTCTACGAGATCGTCTGCACCCGAGCGGGGGAAGCCATCCGGGTCCAGATTGGCGAGGAGGTGTATCACTTCGCGCGCTCGCACGACCTCCCTGCCCGCGCCACTCCGGCAGCGGGGGTCGAGGGCGAGATCGGAGCCAAGAGAGCCGGGACCGGACCATGGTCCCTGCGCGCCCCGATGCCGGCCCGGGTCATCCGGGTCCCGGTGACGGTGGGGCAGGTGGTCGAAGCCGGTCAGGGCCTCGTGGTGCTTGAGGCGATGAAGATGGAAAATGAGATTGCCGCGCCCCATCGGGGGACCGTCCGAGAGCTTCGGGTGGCAGCGGGCGACTCGGTTGCGGGCGGCCAGGTCCTGGTGGTGATCGAATGACCAGAAAGTTCAGGGTTCATAGCCGGACCAGACAGGTCAGGGTTCATAGTGCATGGCCGGACCGGCGAGTTCACGGTTCAGCGTTCATGGTTCATGGCAGGGCGAGGGCGAAGCTCATTGCACCGCATTGGCGCTGCCGATTCCTCCTAGCTCAACCGACAACCGTTCTGACTATGAACCATCAACTATGAACTATGAGCCAAGGAATGGTGTGATGGGACTCGAAGCGATCAAGCGGAAGCTGAAAGAGTGGGAGGAAGAGATACTGCGGCCGACCCTCGCGCGGTTGCCAGAGCAGAAGCCAGAGTTCAGGACCTCTTCGGGCATTCCCCTGGATCGATTCGGGACCCCGCTCGATTTGGGCGGATGGGATTATCTGGAGAAGCTTGGCTTTCCGGGGGCCTACCCCTTCACCCGGGGCATTCACCCCACGATGTATCGGGGGCGGCTGTGGACGATGCGGCAGTATGCCGGATTTGGGACAGCGGCCGAGACGAACGATCGGTTCCGGTACCTCCTGGGCCACGGGCAGAGCGGCCTCTCGGTGGCCTTTGATCTGCCCACCCAGATCGGGTATGACTCGGATGACCCAGCCGCGCGGGGAGAGGTGGGGAAGGTGGGGGTCGCGATTGACTCTCTCGCGGACATGGAGCGCCTCTTCCAGGGAATTCCCCTCGGCGAGGTCAGCACCTCCATGACGATCAACGCCACCGCTGCGATCCTGCTCGCCATGTATGTGGCCGTCGGCGAGCAGCAGGGGGTGCCTGCGGAGCGTCTCGCCGGAACGGTGCAGAACGACATCCTGAAGGAGTACATCGCGCGGGGGACGTACATCTATCCCCCCGGGCCCTCTCTCCGCCTGGTGATTGATCTCTTCGCCTACTGCAACGAGCAAATGCCCCGCTGGCACCCGGTCAGTGTGAGCGGCTATCACATCCGCGAGGCGGGCGCGACGGCGGCGCAGGAGATCGCCTTCACCATTGGGAACGCCATCGGCTATCTCGGGGCGGCAGGGGAGCGGGGCCTGTCGGTGGAGGGGATCGGTACCCAGCTCTCTTTCTTCTTCTCCGCGCACAACCACTTTCTGGAGGAGGTGGCGAAGTTCCGCGCCGCGCGTCGCCTGTGGGCGTCAGTGATGCGGGAGCGGTTCCAGGCACAGGATCCGCGCGCGTGGATGCTCCGGTTCCACACCCAGACGGCGGGGGTCACCCTGACCGCCCAGCAACCGGAGAACAATGCGGTCCGCGTCGCCCTGCAGGCCCTGGCGGCCGTCCTGGGCGGGACTCAATCCCTTCATACGAACTCGCGCGACGAGGCCCTTGGGCTCCCGACCGCGATGGCGGCGCAACTGGCGCTGCGGACCCAACAGATCATCGCCCATGAGAGCGGGGTCAGCGACGTGGTGGACCCGCTCGGAGGAGCCTACGTGATCGAGCACCTCACCGACGCCCTGGAGGCCGAGGCCCGCCGGTACCTCGCCCGGATCGGGGAACTCGGGGGCATGCTCCGTGCCATCGAGATCGGGTACGTCCAGCGCGAGATCCAGGAGGCGGCCTACCGTGAGCAGCGGGCGATCGAGGCGGGGGAGCAAACCGTGGTGGGGGTGAATGCCTACCAGAGCGGCGAATCGGTCCAGGCCCCGGTCTTCCGGGTCGACCCGGAGGTGGAGGAGGGCCAGTGCAGGGCGCTGAGGGCCCTCCGAATGCAGAGGGATGCCCCAAGGGTGGCGAGGGCGCTTCGGGCGCTGGAGGAGGCTGCGCGGGGGGCGGACAACCTGTTCCCCCCCATCCTCGAGGCGGTCCGCGCCTATGCGACGATCGGTGAAATCTGCAACGTGTTCCGCCGGGTGTTCGGGGAGCACCAGCAAGTGTTGACGATCTAGTTCATGGTTCAGGGTTCAGAGTTCATGGCCGGACCAGACGGTTCATGGCTCAGTGTTCATAGTTCATGGCCCGAATTTTCGACTATGAACCATGAACCATCAACCATGAACTCCACTGAACCATCAACCATGAACTATGAACGATAAACGAGGCGGGCGTGGCCTTTGATTTCGAAAAGCTGGATGTCTATCAAGAGGCGCTCAGTCTCAGCGATTTGGTGTACGAACTTTCGGTGCGATTTCCCAAAGA
>JBHIAD010000080.1:0-7460 GCA_046758405.1 Methylomirabilales bacterium (SeqCode) | reverse complement strand
CGCTCTCCTGCTCGTCGCTCACGCGGCCCTCTACGGCGCCCGTCTCCGGGCCCGAACCCCCCGCTGGAAAAGATAGCAAGATAGGAAGATCAGCGAAGCGTGAGGACCGCCCGGAACCGGACGAGGCCCTGCTGCACCCGCTCGAAGACCCTGCCGACCTCGGCGAGGGGATACGCCTCGACCATCGGCCGGATGCTGTGGCGCGAGGCAAAGGCGAGGCAGTCGCGCAGGTCCTTGCGCGAGCCCGCCGGCGAGCCAAGGATCCGCCGGCGCCCCGCAATGAGGACCTCCGGGGAGACGGCAAAGGTCCCCGGGGCGGCGCCGAGGACCACCAGGGTGCCATCGGGCGCGAGACCATCCAGCACCTGCCCCATCACCTCGGTGGCAATGGTGGGCGCGAGCACGAGATCCACCCCCCCGAAATCCCTGAGCGCGTCGCCCACCGGTCGCACGCCCTGGTTGATCGCATGCTGGGCCCCGAGACGCTCGGCCAGACGGAGCTTCTCATCGCTCCGACTGATGGCTACTACCTCGAGCCCCATGGCCGCCGCAAACAGGACGGCCAGGTGCCCGAGGCCGCCGACGCCGAGGACCGCGACACGCTGGCCCGGCCGGACGCCGGCGTTGGTGAGGCCGGTGTAGACCGTGACCCCCGCGCAGAACAGGGGGGCGGCCTCGACAGAGGAAAAGGCTGGCGGGATCTCGGTCACGAAATCAGCGGGCGCCCGCAGATACTCCGCGTACCCCCCGGGGACCGAGACGCCGGTTCCTTCCTGGCTGTGGCAGAGGATCTCCTCGCCCCGGAGGCACTCTCGACAGTGGCCGCACGCCGAAAAGAGCCAGGACATCCCGACCCGGGTCCCCGAGCTGACGTGCCCCACCTCGGCCCCAACCGCCTCGACGACGCCGGCCACCTCGTGGCCAGGGATCAAGGGAAACTTGATCAGCTCCCAAGTCCAGTCCCCGAAGGCGAGATGCAGGTCGCTTCCGCACACCCCGCAGGCCTCGACCCGGATCAGGACATCATGCGGCCCGATCAGCGGCTTCTCCACCTCCCGCACCACGATCGGGGCCTTCGGTTTCTCCACCACCGCTACCCGCATGCGTGCCTCCCGTGTCCTCCCTGCAGGTACCGAAGCCGAGCTTGCCAGACTGGGACCGCCGGGCCCCGAAGCATCATCTCGTTGTCACGTCTAGAGTGAAATAACAGGGGCTACGCCCCCCGATCGGGATTCAGGATCATCCAGGTCCCCATGGCCTTACCGCAGAGCGCATCGGTCCCGTCAACGAGATCGGCCTCGCCGACGACCAGGTGGCGCCCCCGCCGTAGGAGACGCCCCTTCCCGATGACTCGGCCCCCCGTCACGGCTCGTAGGAAGTTTACCTTGAGCTCAGTAGTCACCGCATGACCCCCTTCCCCCAGGGTGCTGTGGACCGCATGGCCGATGGCCTGATCGGCGAGAGCGCAAAACGCGCCTCCATGCAGAATACCGCCCCGGTTCAACATCTCGGGACGGACGTCGAGGGTGACCTCGGCACGGCCCGGGGGGGCTTCGGCGGTCTGCATCCCCAGGAGATCCCGGAACCCAGACCGGGGCGTCCCCTGCGCCCCGTAGCTCAAGGCCAGACGCTCCGCGTAACGGTACAGCGCCGCCTGGGCATCGGCTGGGAGCCTCCCCAGGATCTCCAGGAAGGCCGCCCCACGATCGGCTTCTGTCATCTCCCACTCCCTTCCGTGGCTCCTCAGGCTTCCCGCAGCGATCTGGCCCTGACACCGACTGGGCCGGGACGCTCAGATCTTCTTATCGAAAGGATGGGCGTAGCCCGTCAGCTCGACATAGCCCTGTCCTTGAATCGGTCGTCCCCGAGCGGTCCCGTGAACCCGGACGCTCCCCTCCCAGTAGATCACCCGAGTGCTCCGCCGGGTATCAAGCTCCTGCTCGGGAAAGGAGGGGATGACACGGAGATCGAGATCTCGGGCCGGGACGCGCAGGCGCCATCCCATCGGGTACTCGGCCCCGCTCGCGGCGCTCGTCCACCGATCCGTGATCTCGACCGAGACGGCACCTACGGGTAGATGAACGGATTCCCCATCCGCCAGGACCAGGGTTCCGCTCGAATGGGGATCCACCTCCCCCCCCCGCAGGCGGATCCGATAGAGCATCAGGTCGCTCCCATCTTTAAGCTGGAGCCCGAACCAGTCCCAACCCACTTGATCCGGCGGCAACTGGTTGCTCCCGAACTCGTGATCCATCCAGGACAGTCCCGTCACCGGCTCCGGACGTCCCGAGACGGTGAGGGTCCCCCGAGTCCTCAGGCGCGTCAGGGAGTAATAGTGCGAGGCCTGCCCACGCCCCGCTCCCTTCCGGCTGATGCCGTCCGCGCCATGAATGACCGGGGCTCGCTCGGCGGCGAGGGTAAGGTCGAGGGCGAATGGTCCATCCTCCGCGCGGAGGCGAACACCCTCACCATCCCCCTCCAAGCTCCAGTCCCCGTTCCAGACCCGGAGGTGGTCGGGGGCCGCGCCGGCCCGCCCGAGGGCGGCCCGGTTCAGCCGATCCGCGTAGTAAAACCGCTTCCCCTCGAGATCGGAGACCGCAAAGTGGGCGAAGTAGAGGTGGCGGATTGCCCAGGCGGATGGGCTCTTTACCGCTGCCTTCACATCCACCCCGAACCGGAAGAAGGTGAGCTCATAGCCGTAGCGGCGCCCGTCCGCGGCCGTCAGATGACCGGTGAAGTACCACCACTCGGTCTTGAAGTCAGGATGGGCGTAGTGGTCCTGCGGGAAGGCGAAGCGATACCCCGGAAGCGCCTGTCGGTACTCCACACCCTGCCCGGCGTCCGCCGTGAAGGGAATGAGCGCCAGGAGCAACACCCCGACAAAAAAGGCCGGGAAGACCCGGCCCATGGCCTTGGACACACCGCGTGACTGCACACTTGCGACTCTATTCGACAAATCCGAAGGTGTCAAGACAGGAAGGGCCGGATAGCTTCGCGCCAGCGCAGAGCCTCCAGGAGCCGTGCCGGGCAGACCACGAGAAGACCTGAGCGGAGCCCTCCCGGGGATTGGCCTGCCGGTTGCACCCCACCGGATCTGGCGCGGGGCAGTCACGCGGTGTACTGTGTGGTCGTGGCGACATCCGGAACCGCTCTTCCCCGTTCCCCTGCGCCCACTGCCCCTACCCCCGGGCCGTCGACTTCTCGGCCTCGCGCGCCCGAGGGGATGGAACTTGGAAGAGGCGGGATTGTCTAAATTTTTAGGGATGGCGGCAGGATCCTTGCGTAGCATGATTTCTCCCGGGACAGACCCCGATCACGAGCTGGTGGATCGGGTCCTGGCAGGAGACGGGGACGCCTTCACCCCGCTCTTGCTGAAGCACCAGCGAAAGGTCTTGAACTTCCTGTACCGGATGGTCGGGGAACGGGCGACCGCCGAGGACCTCACCCAGGAGGTCTTTCTCAAGGCCTACACGGCCCTGCCCCGATTCCGGAAGGAGGCAGCCTTTTCAACGTGGCTGTTTCGCATCGCTTACCACCACTGTCTGAACGCCCTGAAGGGCAGGGGACGAGAGATCGCCGCGAGTGTGCTGGCAAAAGGGCCTTCGAACCCAAACCCTCTGACGCGGCTCGCGGATCCATCCACCACTGCGGACGAGCAAATGGAGCAGCAAGAGCTCCGCGCCGTGGTCCAGGAGAAGCTGGCTGAGCTCACGCCGGAGCACCGGGCGGTCCTGGTCCTGCGCGATATCCAGGGACTCTCGTACCAGGAGATCGCCGAGACGCTCCAGCTCGAGGGAGGCACAGTCCGTTCGCGGATTCATCGGGCCCGGATGGAGCTCAAACAGAAGCTCCAGGGCTATCTGGAGGCGTGATGCGGTGTGAAGAGATCCACGAGCGCCTTTCGGCCTATCTGGAAGGTGAGATCGACGCGGCAGCACGCGAGAGGATCGCCGAGCACCTGGAGACGTGTGCCCACTGCCGCCAGGAGCTCGCGCTGCTTCAGCGGACCGTCTCGACGCTCCAGTCCTTAGAGGAGATCGATGTCCCGCCGCGCCTCACGGCTGAGATCCGGGCGGGCATCCACGGACAAAGAGCAGCCTGGTGGCGGCAACTCGTGACTCGAATCTTTTACCCTGTCCACATCAAGGTACCGATCGAGGCGATGGTCCTCCTCCTGATCGCCCTGGGGGCCGTCTACCTCTTCCGGACCTCGCCGGAGCTCGCCCGGGCCCCGGAGCCACAGGCCCCCGCCGCCAGCAAAACAGCCCGGATCGATCGAAGTCCTTCGCTTGTGACCGAGGGAACCCGCGGGCAGGACGAGATTGCCATCCGTAAGGAATCCGCGGAAATGAGACAGATTCCCGCCGAGCAGCAGAAAGCACGGGAAAAATTTGATGACCGGGATGTTGGCACTTTTCCGCGGCGCGAGCTGGAGTCCCAACCCGCCCCGGCAGCTCCACCCCTGCCCGAACTTATGCTCAAGACCCAGAATCCTGCTCGGGCCGCCTCCCGGATCGCCGAGATCGCAGCCAAGATGGGTGGACGGCTGGACAAGACCCAAGGGGAACACCGCTTCATCCTTACGATTCCCGCCCAGGCCTACCCGAAGTTTCTGATTGCCCTCCGGGATCTGGGCGAGGTAACGCCCCGGCCGACAGACGCCCTCGCAGAGCCGACGACACAGAAGAACCTCACCTTCTCCCTCCGTCTTACTCGCTAGCACTGCAGTACCTCCGAAACCCCTTTCCCCGCCGACGGAACTTTTTCCTCCCCGCCTTGTCCAAAAGGGTAACAGCAACAAACTGACCACCCCTACAAGGAGGTACCGATGCGACCCACGATCCGTTCGGTTTTGCTGGCGGTGCTCATTCTGCCGGCGATGGTGATTGCCGAGTTGCCTCTCGCCCGGGCGGCCCGCGAGGCCCCGGCGGCGACCCAGGAGCATCAACAGGCGGTGGCCGTGACCATCTACAACGGCAACCTGGGCCTGGTGAAGGATATCCGCAGGCTGCGGTTGCCCGCTGGAATCTACGATCTCAAGTTCATGGACGTGGCCGCCCAGATCAACCCGACCACGGTGCATCTCAAGTCCCTCACGGCTCCCACCGGGCTCCGAATCCTCGAGCAGAACTACGAGTACGATCTCTTGAACCCCCAGAAGCTCCTGGAGAAGTATGTCGGCAAGCAGGTCATGCTGTGGGAGAAGAACTACTACACCGGCGAGGAGCGTCAGGTGGAGGCGCTCCTCCTCAGCGTGAACGGTGGCCCGATCTATCAGATCGGCGGGGCCATCCACCTCGGCCATCGCGGTCAAGTCATCCTCCCGTCAATCCCGGAGGATCTGATCGCCACGCCGACCCTGGTCTGGCGGCTCGAGAACAGCCGCCCCGAGCCGCAGTTGGTGGAAGTGACCTACCTCACGGGCGGGATCACCTGGCGCGCGGATTACGTGCTCACCCTGAATGCCGACGACAACCGGACCGATCTGGGGGGCTGGGTGACCATCGACAATCGGAGCGGCGCCACGTACAAGAATGCCACCCTGAAGCTCGTGGCGGGCGACGTCAACCGGGCGAGGGATGAGCGCGAGCTGGCCGATGCCATGCGGCAGATGCCGGCCAAGTCCGCGGTGAGGGAATCCTTCCAGGAAGAGGGATTTTTCGAGTATCACCTTTACTCCCTCCAGGGTAAAACGACAATCAAGCAGAACCAGTCCAAGCAGATCAGCCTCTTGAGCAGCACAGACGTCCCCATCAAGAAGCAGATGTTCTACTATGGCGCCCAGCACTACTACCGGAACCGGTACGGCGCCCCCATCTCCAATCAGAAGGTCGGTGTCTATCTCGAGGTCGCCAACACCAAGGCGAACCGGCTGGGCATCCCCCTGCCCAAGGGGGTGGTGCGCGTCTACAAGGCGGATCGTTCCGGCAGCCTCCAGTTCATCGGAGAGGATCGGATCGACCACACCCCCAAGGACGAGAAGGTGAAGATCAAGATGGGTGAGGCCTTTGACGTGGTCGGCGAGCGCATCCAGAGGGATTGGCGGAAGATTGCCTCACACGTCTACGAGGTGGAGTGGGAGATTGCCCTGCGGAACCACAAGGAGGAGCCCGTGGAAGTCACGGTGGTCGAGCCGATCCCAGGGGACTGGCAGGTCCTCTATGCCACCCACGCCTACGAGAAGGTCGAGGCCCACACCCTCACATTCCTGGTTACCGTGCCGAAGGAGAGTGGGGTAAAGATCAGGTACCGCGTCCGCCTGACCTTCTAACTCATCCCCCCTCCGGCCGTGGCCCTCGCGGGGGACATGACCCCTACCGGGGGCTACGGCTTTTCGGGCGGGAGGAGGGGCTGCTCTCCCAGCCCATCTTCCATCTGCGCTGACTCCGTTCCCCCTTCTGTTCGTTGACCGCTCGCGCCACGCGTGATATGTTCACAATCACACAGGGGCCGCCGGCCCCGACTCAACGCGGGGACCCATGAACGACGAACGACGCTTGGCCCTCTTCATCGACTTCGAGAACGTCGCCGTCGGCCTGCGCCAGTCCCGCCATAAGACCTTCGACGTCAACCTGGTCCTCGAGCGGCTGGTCGAAAAGGGCAAGATCATGGTGAAGAAGGCCTACGCCGACTGGGAGCGCTACAACGAGTACAAGCGCCCGCTCCACGAGGCAGCCATCGAGCTGATCGACATCCCCCAGAAACGGTACAGCGGCAAGAACAGCGCCGACATCCGGATGGTGGTAGACGCGATGGACCTCTCCTTCTCCAAGACCCACCTTGACACCTTCGCCATCGTCTCCGGCGACAGTGACTTTTCCCCGCTGGTCTCGAAGCTCAGGGAGAACAACAAGTACGTCATCGGCCTGGGGATCAAGGACTCCTGCTCCGAGCTCCTCGTGGACAACTGCGACGAGTTCATTTACTACGAGGACCTCCTGCGCCCGCTGAAGAAGGCCGCAGCCGCGCAGAACCTCCCGGAGAAGAAGGCCAAGGTCTTCGCGATCCTCACCGATGCCATCCAGGCCCTGATGCGCGAGAACAAGGAAACCCTCTGGGGCTCGATGATCAAGCAAACCATCATGCGCAAGCGGCCTTCCTTCAACGAGTCCTACTACGGGTACAGCACCTTCTCCAAACTGCTCGAAGACGCGGCCAAGCACAAGATCGTCGAGCTGAAGAAGGACGAGAAGAGCCGCACCTACATCGTCGTCGGACTCGGCGAAGCCTCCGCCGCCTAGACTCCCCGCACGGTACGACTCGTCTGCGTCATTGCCCTCGGCATCATCCCTGATGTGGCCCAGCGGGGGAACCGGCGCTAGCCCACCTTCCTTAGCCCCTGGGGACTATGGGGACGGCAATTGCGGAGGGGCCGTACTGATTTCTTGGCGGTAGCCACAGGGCAGGAGAGGCTTCGGGCATGGCAAGGGACCGAGCAGATTTGTCAACAAAAGACTTGA
>JBHIAD010000079.1:0-7486 GCA_046758405.1 Methylomirabilales bacterium (SeqCode) | reverse complement strand
AGCCCCAGGTGAACCCGGTGCAGCGGTCGAAGAGCCTCGACATCGAATTCCACGCACGCATTCTGCATCCCGGCGGTCTGGGCGGCGAAGGCCTTGACCGACTCGAGGTGGGTCGTGGCCACTACCTGAGCCCCGCGGGACTGCAGGGCTTCCAGGATCGCCATCCCCAGGGCCGCCCCTTCGGAGGGATCCGTCCCCGCCCCGAGCTCGTCGAGGAGGACGAGGCTTCTCCCGTTCGCCCGATTGAGGACCTGGACCACCTGGGTCATATGGGACGAGAAGGTGCTCAGGCTCTGGGCGATCGACTGTTCATCCCCGATATCGGCGAAGATCGCCCCGTAGAAGGGAACCTGACTATCCGCCGAAGCGGGAATCTGCAGCCCCGAACGGACCATCAGCGCGAGGAGCCCGACTGTCTTGAGGGCGACCGTCTTGCCCCCCGTGTTCGGACCCGTGATCACCAGCACGCTGAAGGATCCCCCCACCTCGATGTCGATGGGGACGACGGCTGTCGGCCGCCCGGGGTCTTGAGCCCGCGCATTCGCCTGCAGCCATAGGAAGGGGTGACGGGCCTGTCTCAGGATCAGGTGACCGTCCTCCGTAATCCGGGGCGTTGCCGCGCCAAGGGCCATACCGAGTTGCGCCTTCGCCACGGTCCCGTCCAGCGCTCCGAGCACCCCCAGATTCTCCTCGAACGGGCCGGCCACCGCGCCGACGAGGGTGGTGATGGCCACCAGGATCTTCCGAACCTCCTCGGCTTCCTCCCGCTCCAGGGAGCGCAGCCGATTGTTCATCCCGACCACCGGTGCTGGCTCCAGGAAGAGGGTCTGTCCACTCTGGGACTGATCCTGTACAACTCCCTGCAGGCAGGTGCGAAAATCCGGTCGGACCGGAATGACGTAACGGTCGTTCCGCAGCGTGATGATCGGCTCCGTGATCACACGCCGGCAGTCAGGTTGCGCGAGCACCGACTCGAGCCGGCCTACGATCGTCTCCCGGAGGTGCCGGATCTCCCGGCGAAGACGACCCAGGGCCGCGCTCGCGCCGTCCAGGACACTCCCATCCGGCCCGATCGCGTCGCCAATCTTCGCCACGAGGGCCGGCTGCGGAATCAGACGTTGGGCGATCTCCCAGGTGATCGGCGCGTGGCCCTTGCGCTCCCGCCAGAACCGCCGGAGCTTCTCCACGGTGGCCAGGATGTCCCGGATCCGGAGTAGCTCCACCGCGTCCAGGCAGGCCCCCTGGATCCGCGCCCGCGCGAGAGCGGGGCGAACCTCCGGGGCCGGGGTGAGGGAAGGCGCCTCATCGGATTCGAGGATTCCGCGGACCTCTTCCACGGCGTGGAGGGCCTCCTCGAGCGCCCGCCGGTCCGGAATCGGCCCGAGCCCCGCGAGCCAGTCTCTCCCGAAGGGCGTCGCGGCCTGCGCCATCACATAGTCCCGGAGCTGGTCAAACTCGAGAACCCTGCAGGCGTGCTCATCCATCGCGCTTTCCCGTCCGCATCAGGCCACCGCTGGGTGGAGCGACCAGGGGCTCGGGCAGTTCCATCAGGGAGAGCAAGAGCACCCTTCCCCACTGCCAGCCGACCAGGCTCACCAGGACCGCGAGGACCAGCGCCAAAAAACCAAGGGACTCCCGAAAGAGCCCCTTGAATATTCCTCGTAGCGTGAACCAGCCAAGGACCAGGGCGAAGAGCCCATCCCCGACCATCATGGCCCCGGGCTAGGCATTGGCATCCAGGGTTTGCCGCACCAGGTCACTCACCACCTTGCCATTCGCCCGCCCGGCGACCCGGGCATCAGGCAGGCCATGACCTTTCCCCTTCTCCCGCCGAGGGCACGCCCCGGTCGCCCGGACCGCCTCGTTGACTAACGCCTCGAACTCCTCTCCGGTCAGAGGTCTCGGCAGGTAGGACTCGAAAATGGAAAGTCTCGCCTGCTCTTTGGCCATCAGGTCCGCCCGTTGCCCACGCTAGAAGACCGCAAGCGCCTTCCGACGCCGGTTGCATCCCCTCGCGATCACCCGCAGAACTTCTAGCTCCGCCAGGGGCCCTCCCTTCTCACCTCCCTGGTCTTGATCGCTGCCAAGAGCAAGCGTATCGTGGCCAGGTGCGCCCGCTTCCCTCCCTTCAGGGCCCCCTCAGGTCCTCGGCCAGTCGGGCCTTGAAGGCCATCTCAGCCCCGCTCCAAAAGTCGCATCTTCTTCAACATCTTCTTGCGGGCGGCCAGGGCCTTCTTCTTCCGGCGCACACTGGGCTTCTCGTAGTGCTCCCGCTTCCGCATCTCCGTCAGGACACCGGCCTTCTCCACCTGCTTCTTGAATCGCCTCAGGGCGCTCTCGAAGCTCTCGTCCTCCCGCACAATGACTGTGGTCACGCCTCACACCCCCCCCACCAACCGAAGAATAAATGCTATAGTAAAACTCGATGCAATCTATAGGGAAAACAAATACACTAGCCTCATTTGGTGTTTTGTTAATCATATGCCCCATGCAGACCCCTGTCAATCCCCTAACTAGCCCGGAGGCCACGCCATCTTCCGTCCCCCGAGGAGGTGACAGTGCAGGTGAAAGACCGACTGGCCCGCGTCGGCGTTGGTGTTGACGACCAGCCGGAAGCCAGTGGCATCACGCCCCTCGGCCTTTGCCAGTCGGGCCCCTGTGCACAGGAGATGGCCCACCAGGCCCTCATCCTCCGGCCGGCACTCGTTCATTGTCGCGATATGCCGCTTGGGGATGATCAGGATGTGGACCGGGGCCTGGGGGTTAATATCCCGGAAGGCCACGACCTGGTCGTCCTCGAAGACCATCGTGGCCGGAATCTCCCTCCGGAGGACCCGACAGAAGAGGCAGTCCGCCGTCATGCCCTACTCCCCCTTTCCGTATTCGGCCTTTTGCTTGCCAACACGTCTCCCGAGTTCCACCCAGATCTGCTCCAGGGGAATGCCGCGATCCGCCAGCAGGACGAGGAGGTGGAAGAGGAGGTCGGCCGTTTCGTAGACGATCTCCCGTTCGCCCCCCCCCTGGGCGGCCAAGACCACCTCCGTGGCCTCCTCACCGATCTTTTTGAGAACCTGCCCGCGCCCTTTGTCCAGCAGAGAGACGACGTAGGAGCCTGAGGGTCGATCCCGCTTGCGGTCGCAAATACATCGATAGACCGCGGCGAGGATCGCCGCCGACGGCCCGGTGACGGCGTCAGGGTCGACCGGCCGCGCCTCCATGCCGTCGAGGGGCCGACCGTGTCCATCGAGGGATCGGAAGAAGCACGAGCGGTTCCCGGTGTGGCAGGCCACGCCTTCCTGTGCAACCGTCAGCAACAAGGCATCGGCGTCACAGTCCACGCGAATCTCATGCACCCGCTGGACGTGGCCGGACTCCTCCCCCTTTTTCCAGAGCCGCTGCCGGGAACGGCTGTAGTAATGGGCGAACCCCGTTGCCAGGGTCTCCCGGAGGGCCTCCCGGTTCATGAAGGCCACCATCAGCACCTGACCGCTCTCGGCATCCTGGGCGATGGCCGGGATCAACCCATCCCTGTCGAACTGCAACTCATCGAAAAGGTTCGTCACGATCGACTCCCTCGTGGTCCACAGTCCACCGAAGGTCTGTTCATGGTTCATCGTTCATAGTTCATGGTAAAAGGAAATGCCGAAAACCCGGTTCCGTTTCCTGCCATGAACCATGAACGGTGAGCTCTGAACCAGGCGCGCTCCGCGCGCCTACAGGCGGACGGCAATCCCGTGCTCGCGAAGATACTCCTTGGCCTGTCGAATCGTCCATTGGCGGAAGTGGAAAATCGAGGCGGCAAGCGCCGCATCCGCCTTTCCAGCGGCGAAGGCCTCGAGCAGGTGCGTGAGGCCTCCCGCCCCGCCCGAAGCGATCACCGGGACGGTCACCCGCTCCGCCACGGCACGGGTGAGATCCAGGTCGTAGCCGTCTCGCGTCCCATCATAATCCATGCTGGTGAGGAGGATCTCGCCCGCCCCGAGCGCGACTCCACGCTCGGCCCAGGTCAGGGCATCGATCCCCGTGGGCGTCCGCCCGCCATGGATGTACACCTCCCAGCCTCGTTCAGAGTTCATGGTTGATGGTTCATAGTTTACGCCCTCCCTGAACTGTGAACCCTGAACTGTGAACCCCTTCCGCTTGGCATCGATCGCCAGGACGATGCACTGACTCCCAAACCGCTCGGCCGCCTGGCGGATCAGGTCCGGGTTCTGGACCGCCGCGGTGTTCAAGGAAACCTTGTCAGCCCCGGCGAGGAGCAGCGCCCGGATATCGTCGACGCCCCGGATCCCCCCTCCTACAGTCAGGGGCATGAAGACCCGCTCGGCGGTCTTGCTGACCACCTCGAGCATGATCCCCCGGCCCTCGGCCGAGGCGGTGATGTCCAGGAAGACGAGCTCATCCGCTCCCTCGTGATCATAGACCTCTGCGACATCGACCGGGTTCCCTGCATCCCGGAGGTCCACGAAGCGCGTACCCTTGACTACCCGGCCATCCTTGACGTCCAGGCACGGAATGATCCGCTTGGCCAACATCACTTGGGCCCCATCTGCTCCCGGGCAACCTGGAGCGCCTCGCCGAGGCGAATCGCCCCCGTGTAAAGGGCCTTCCCCACAATGGTCCCCATGATCCCCGGGATCTCGCAGAGGCGCCGGAGGTCCGCAACCGACGCGATGCCGCCCGAGGCCAGGATCGGTGTTTCGCTCCAGGCCGCCATCTTGGCAAGCCCGGCAAAGTTCGGTCCCTCCAGGGTACCATCACGATGGATGTCCGTGTACAGGATCGCCTGGAGAGGGAGCGCCGCCACCGCCTTCGCGATCTCCCAGGGCCGCTGGGGAATGGTCTCCTGCCAGCCTTTAACCGCTACCTGCCCCTCCCGGGCGTCGAGCGCCAGGATCACCCGTCCCGGGAAGGTCTGCACCATCTCGTCGAGGAAGGCCCGGTGGAGGATGGCCGAGGTCCCCAGGACGACCGCGGCCGCTCCCGTTCCCAGGGCGGCGTCGACCGCGGCACGGGTTCTGAGGCCACCCCCTACCTGGACCGGGATCCCCACAGCCTGGACGATCCTGGCCACGACATCGAGCTGGGTCGGGACACCCTGAAAGGCCCCGTCGAGGTCGACGACGTGGAGGCGCTCGGCCCCCATTTCGGCCCACTGCTCCGCGCAGGCGGTCGGGTCTTGGGCATAGACGGTCTCCCGACCCGGATCACCCTGGATCAGCCGGACGACCTGACCCCTCCTGAGATCTATCGCCGGGATAACCAGCATGGGTGCCTTTTTTCCCTCGCGACCGTCACCGTCCGCCCACGAGGTTTCTGCGATGGCGCCGAGCTCCCCTACCCCCCGAGTGCCAGGTCGGCGAAGTTCTTCAACAGCTTGAGCCCCAAGGCCTGGCTCTTCTCCGGGTGGAACTGCACGGCAACGAGATTCTCCCGCCAGATCATCGAGGTGAAGCGGATCCCGTACTCGGTGCGGCCGCTGATCACCCCCGGATCTTCCGGTTCGACGTAAAAGGAGTGGACGAAGTAGAAGTAGGCGTCATCCGGGATGCCGGCCATGATCGGTGGCCGGCGTTCGAGGTGGACCTGGTTCCATCCCATGTGAGGAACCTTGAGTGGCGCGACCGCCCCCGATCCCCCCTGATCGCCCGGGGCGACCATCTCCGGGAATCTCCGAACCCGTCCTTTGAGGAGGTTCAGGCCCCGGTGCAGGCCGAACTCCTCGCTCTCGGAGAAGAGGAGGTGGAGGCCGAGGCAGATCCCCAGGGTCGGCGTGCCTCTGGTGATCGCCTCGAGGAGCGGCGGGATGAACCCGGCCTGGGTCAGCTTTGCGATCCCGTCGGCGAAGGCCCCCACGCCGGGAAGCACAATGCCCTTCGCCTGATGCAGCAGCGCGGGATCCTCGACGATGCAGGCCGGTACCCCAACCCGCTCGAAGCCCTTCTGCACGCTTCGCAAGTTTGCGATCCCACTATCGATGATGGCGATCATGATCGCGCCTCACCCCTTACCTCTCACGCCTCACGGTCGTCGGTCATCGGTCGTCGTGGGTCAGAGTGTTCCTTTCGTGGAGGGCACGCCCCTGGATCGTGGATCCTTTTCGAGGGCCACCCGCAGCGCCCGGGCGAGTCCCTTGAAGATCGCCTCGACCATGTGGTGGAGGTTCTCGCCGTGGTGCAGGATCACGTGGAGCGTGGCGCCGAGGCTACTCGCCAGGGCGCGCAAAAACTCCTTGACCAGGGCCACGTCGAAGGTCGCGATGAAGCCCTGCAATCCCGGAGCCGCGAAGTGCAGGTGAGGCCGCCCGCTCAGATCCAGGGCCACGGTCACCAGGGCTTCCTCCATCGGGACCGTGGCGTCACCGTACCGCCGGATCCCCTTCTTGTCGCGGAGGGCCCGGCGCACCGCCCGGCCGAGGGTGATCCCCACATCCTCGACGGTGTGATGGAGATCCACCTCGAGATCTCCCTTCGCCCGAATCGCAAGATCCATGAGACCGTGGCGGGCGAGTTGGGTGAGCATGTGGTCGAAAAAGCTGATCCCCGTCGCAATCCGAGAGGATCCCGCACCGTCCAAACACACCACGACCCGGACCTCGGTCTCTCCGGTCTTGCGGGTGAGGGTCGCCCGCCGTGCCCCGTTCCCCTTCCCGATCTTCTTCATCTTCATCCCTTGAACCGCCGCTCAGCCGCTCGCGCATGCCCCTCGAGTCCCTCCACCCGGCCCAGCCGGGCCGCAGCCTGGCCGAGCGCCTGCGCCCCTTCCTGCGAAAGGCAGATGACGCTCGACCGCTTCTGAAAATCGTGCACCGACAGGGGGGAGGCAAAGCGAGCCGTGCCCCCGGTGGGGAGGACATGGCTCGGACCGGCGACGTAGTCTCCGAAGACCTCCCCACTGTACGGCCCCAGGAAGATCGCCCCGGCGTGCCGGACGGCCGACAGCCACTTCCAGGGATCCTCAACCTGGACCTCGAGGTGCTCGGGCGCAATCCGGTTCGCCACGGCGAAGGCGGCGTCCAGATCGGGTACGACGAGGATCGCGCCGTGCTTCGCCAGCGAGGCCGCTGCGATGGCGCGCCTGGGCAGGTCGGCAAGCTGCTCCTCGAGGGCGGCCTGCGTCCCCTCAGCCAGGACTCGATCGGTGGTGATCAGGATGGCCGAGGCTGCCTCATCGTGCTCGGCCTGCGCCAGCAGGTCCGCCGCCACCGTCGCCGGATCCGCCCCTCCGTCCGCCACCACCACGATCTCGGTGGGTCCGGCGATCATGTCGGTCCCCACCACCCCGGCCACCAGGCGCTTGGCGGTGGCGACGTAGAGGTTGCCGGGTCCGACGATCTTGTCCACCCGGGGGACGCTCGCCGTCCCGTAGGCCATGGCCCCTACAGCCTGGGCGCCTCCGACCCGATAGATCTCCTCCACGCCAGCGATCCGTGCCGCCCGTAGGTGTAGAGGCTGCGGACCGGCACGAGCCCAGCCTCGCGCAGCTT